>JAGPDF010000002.1:0-3565 GCA_018057705.1 Thermoanaerobaculia bacterium
ACCGAGTACTCCGACTGGCCGAGGAGGTCGATGAAGCCGGGGGCGACGACGAGATTCGTGGCGTCGATGCGACGCTTGGCCTCGCGCTTGGCGAGCTTGCCCGGGGACTGAATCGCGTTGATCCGGCCATCGGCGACGCAGACGTCGGCGCGGAACCAGGGGGCGCCGGTGCCGTCGACGACGCGGCCGTTGGTGATCAGGAGGTCGCAGGCGGGATCGGCGGTGGGCGCGATGGGCGTGGCAAGTGCGACAGCGGGGGCGGCGAGGGCGAGGGCGAGCAGCAGGGAGGTCGGGCGCATGGGGGGGAGCCTAGCGCGGGGGATGGGGGTTGGGGAGAGGGACCGATGCCGCGCAGGGGCACTCCGGTAGTCGGGAATCCAGGGCGGGCTCCTATTTGAAGCGTGGTCGCCCACCCTGGATTCCCGACTGCCGGAGTGCCCCCACCCTCGCAGCTAGCCTAGAAATGGGGACTGTCCCTGTTTTGTCCGCCAGAGCTTCTGAACGACGCGCGGCTTGCCGGTGACGGACCGGCGTTTGCCGGTGGATGGGGGACGAAATTGGTGCGATATCGTAGTTTGTTCCAGCAACACGGAGGATTTGCATGGCGCAGGATCTGAAGGATCAGCTCGCCTCACTCAAGATCGACCGCAGCGGCGACAACGACGCCGAGGAAGGTCGTGGAAAGAAGTGGCTCTGGATTGTCCTCGCCCTGATCGCGCTCGGATCGGTGGGCGGCTTCTTCCTGCGTCCGCGGGCGACGCCGGTGCGCACGGCGCTCGCCGCCGAAACGGCCTCCGGCTCGGGTCCCGCGGCGGTCCTGAATGCTTCGGGCTATGTCACCGCGCGGCGACAGGCGACCGTATCGTCGAAGATCACCGGCAAAGTGGCGGAGATTCTGGTCGAGGAGGGGATGAAGGTCGAAGCCGGCCAGGTTCTCGCGCGGCTCGACGATCGCCAGGCGCGGCTCGAGCTCGACCTCGCCCAGGCGCAGCTCGGAGCGGCCGAGAAGTCGCTCGCCGAGACCGAGGCCAATCTCACCCTGGCGAAGAAGGACCTCGAGAGGAACCGCCAGCTGACCGCAGGCGGCGTCTCCTCGCAGGCGGCGCTCGACACCGCCGAGGCGCAGGCCGAGAGTCTCGACGCGCGCCTCGCGCGCCAGCGAGGCGACGTCGAAGTGGCGCGACGCAGCGCCGCGATCCTCCGCCAACTTCTCGATGACACCGTCATCCGCGCGCCGTTTGCAGGCGTCGCGATCTCCAAGGACGCCCAGCCGGGCGAGATGGTCTCGCCGGTCTCGGCCGGCGGTGGCTTCACCCGCACCGGCATCTCGACCATCGTCGACATGGCGTCGCTCGAGATCGAGGTCGATGTCAACGAGTCGTACCTGCAGCGGGTCACCGCCGGACAGAAGGTGCGGGCGACGCTCGATGCCTATCCGGAGGCGCCGTTCCCCGCTCATCTCATCACCGTCATCCCGTCGGCCGATCGCGACAAGGCGACGGTCAAGGTGCGCATCGGCTTCGACGAGCTCGATCCGCGGATCCTCCCCGACATGGGCGTCAAGGTGGCGTTCCTTGCCGACGAGAGCGCGTCTGGCGCCGCCGCAGGTGGCAGCGCGGCGAGCCGGACGGTGCGGGTGCCGCGCTCGGCGATCCGGGACGGCGACAGCGGCGGCGGCAAGATCGTCTTCATCGTCGGCCCGGAGGGGGACCTCGAGCGGCGCGCGGTGAGCGTCGCCCTGGGCACCGGCGACATGGCGGAGGTGACCGCCGGACTTCGCGCCGGAGAGAAGGTCGTGATCGAAGGACCGGAGACGCTGGCCGCCGGCGCCCGCGTGCGGGAGATGAAAACCGAATAGGCGCTCCGCGCCCCGTTCAGCTCGTTTCGCTCGTTCCACTCGTTCCGATTACCGAGCTCGCTCAGTTCGACTCAGCAAGGGAGAGAACATGGAAACCCTGGTCAGTGTGCGCGGCGTCAAGAAGACCTTCGTTCGCGGCAGCGAGAAGATCGAAGTGCTCGAAGGGCTCGACATGAGCGTCGCCAAGGGCGAGTTCCTCGCCCTGATGGGGCCGTCGGGCTCCGGCAAGTCGACGCTCCTCAACCTGATCGGCGGCCTCGACCGGCCGACCTCGGGCATCGTCGAGGTCGGGGGCGTGCGCATCGACGAGCTCTCGGAGGGCAAGCTCGCCGCCTGGCGGGCGAGCCACATCGGCTTCGTCTTCCAGATGTACAACCTCCTGCCGGCGCTGACCGCCGAGCGGAACGTCGAGCTGCCGCTGCTGCTGACCAAGCTCGGGGGCACCGCGCGCAAGAAGAGTGTCGCCACCGCCCTCTCCGTCGTCGGGCTCGCCGATCGCATGAAGCACTACCCCCGGCAGCTCTCCGGCGGCCAGGAGCAGCGCGTCGGCATCGCGCGCGCCATCGTCACCGACCCGACGCTTCTTCTCTGCGACGAGCCGACCGGCGACCTCGACAGGAAGAGCGGCGACGAGATCCTGAACCTCCTGCAAGCCCTGAACCGCGAGCAGGGCAAGACCATCATCATGGTGACCCACGATCCGCACGCGGCCGACCGCGCGACACGGACGCTCCACCTCGACAAGGGGCAGCTCGTGCGGGAGGTCGCCGCATGAACAAATACCTCCCCCTGCTGTGGAGCAACCTCCGCCGCAAGCGCCTGCGGACGCTCTTCACGCTGATGTCGATCGGCATCGCCTTCGTGCTGTTCGCCTACCTCGTCGCCATCCGCGCCGCGTTCGCTTTCGGCATCGACGTGGCAGGGCAGGACCGGCTCATGTCGATCAACAAGATCAGCATCATCCAGCCGTTCCCGATCGCCTATCTCGAGAAGATCCGCCAGGTTCCGGGCGTGAAGGAAGCGACCCATGCGAGCTGGTTCGGCGCCATCTACCAGAATGCGTCGAAGGGCTTCCAGGGCGTGAGCCAGTTCCCGGTGGTGCCCGAGGAGTACATGAGGATGTACCCGGAGTTCAAACTCACGCCCGACGAGTGGAAGGGCTGGCTCGAGGATCGCCAGGGAGCGATCGTCGGCAAGGTGACCGCGGATCGTCTCGGCTGGAAGATCGGCGACCGGATTCCGCTGCAGGCGGCGTGGCCGAAGACCGACGGCTCACGCGTCTGGGAATTCAACATCCGCGGTATCTACACCGCAGAAGACAAGGCGGTCGACACGTCGCAGTTCCTCTTCCGCTACGACTACTTCGACGAGGCTCGTCGAGGCGGCAAGGGGCAGGTGGGATGGTTCATCACGCGCGTCGGCGATCCGAAGGACTCGGCGAACGTCGCCCAGCGCATCGATGCCCTGTTCGAGAACTCGACCGCCGAGAGCTCGACCTCGACCGAGAAGGCGTTCATGCAGTCGTTCGCCAAGCAGATGGGCGACATCGGCGCGATCATCACCGGCATCCTGACGGCGGTCTTCTTCACCATGCTGCTGGTGGCCGGCAACACCATGGCGCAGTCGGTGCGTGAGCGCACCAACGAGCTCGCGGTGCTGAAGACGCTCGGCTTCAACGGCGGCCAGGTGCTCGCCCTGGTGCTCGCC
>JAGPDF010000002.1:3665-26817 GCA_018057705.1 Thermoanaerobaculia bacterium
CTTCTTCACCATGCTGCTGGTGGCCGGCAACACCATGGCGCAGTCGGTGCGTGAGCGCACCAACGAGCTCGCGGTGCTGAAGACGCTCGGCTTCAACGGCGGCCAGGTGCTCGCCCTGGTGCTCGCCGAGTCGTGCCTCATCGCCTGCCTCGGCGGCGGCATCGGCTTCGCCATCGGTGCGTTCCTCGTCTCCCTGGGTGACCCGACCAAGGGGGCGCTGCCCATCTTCTACATCCCGACCCAGCAGATCGTGCTCGGTGTCGCCCTGATCTTCATCCTCGGACTGGTGACCGGCGCCCTGCCGGCGCTCCAGGCCCGGCGGCTGAGGATCGTCGACGCCCTGAGGAGGGCCTGAGCATGAGCAACGCACTTTCCCAGATCGCCGTCGTCACGGCGCTCAACCTGCGCACCATCGGCGAGCGCCGCGGCGCCTCGCTGGCGACCGTCTTCGGCGTCGCCGGCGTGGTCGCGGTCTTCGTCGGCGTACTGTCGATCGGCGAGGGCTTCCGCGCCACGATGAGCTCCGGCGGGCGCGAAGACGTCGCCATGATCATGCGCTCGGGCAACGACTCGGAGATGATGTCCGGCCTCGGCCGTGAAGACACCGACATCGTCAAGCAGGCTCCGGGGGTCGCGCGCGACGCCCAGGGGCCGATCGCCTCGGCCGAGCTCTTCGTGGTGATCAACGTTCCGAAGCGCTCGACCGGCACCGACGCCAACGTCCCGCTGCGCGGCGTGCAGGCCAAGGCGCTCGAAGTCCGCGGCACCCTGAAGATCGTCGAGGGGCGGATGTTCGAGCCCGGACGCAACGAGGTGATCGTCGGGCGCGCCGCGCAGCGCGAGTTCCGCGGTCTCGACCTCGGCACGACGAATCGCTGGGGGCAGAACGACTGGACGGTGGTCGGCATCTTCGAGGACGGCGGCTCGGTGGTCGAGTCGGAGATCTGGAGCGACGCGGCGGTGCTGCAGCCGGCCTACAACCGGGGCAACTTCTTCCAGTCGGTGCGGGCGAAGCTCACCTCCAAGAGCGAGTTCCAGACCTTCAAGGACGCGATCACCACCGATCCGCGGCTGGACGTGCAGGTCGACACGGAGCGCGACTATTTCGCCGGCCAGTCGAAGGGCCTGACGGCGATCATCACCGGGCTGGGGACGATCATCGCGGTGCTGATGGGCTTCGGCGCGGTGTTCGGCGCCCTCAACACGATGTATTCGGCGGTCTCGGCGCGCACGCGCGAGATCGCGACCCTGCGCGCGATCGGTTTCCGCAGCGCGCCGGTGGTGGTCTCGGTGCTCGCCGAGTCGCTGGTGCTGTCGCTCGTCGGTGGCATCCTCGGGGCGATCGCGGCCTACTTCGGCTTCGACGGCTTCCAGGCGGCGACGCTCAACTGGCAGAGCTTCTCCCAGGTTGCCTTCAAGTTCGCGGTGACGCCGAAGCTGCTCCTCATCGGGATCTCTTACGCCATGGTCATGGGGCTCATCGGGGGGCTCTTTCCGGCCATCCGCGCGGCGCGCCTGCCGGTGACTGCAGCTTTGCGCGAGGCGTAGAAACCCGCAGCTGGGGCACTCCGGCACTCGGGATCCAAAGCGGGCTCCTATTTGAGGCGTGGTCGCCCACTTTGGATCCCGAGCGCCAGAGCACCCCTGGGAAGCGTCTCTAAGAAAAGAGGGACAGGCACCACTTTTCAGGAAAGTGGTGCCTGTCCCTCTTTTTCGCTGCGGAAGTTCCGGCTACGGCACGGCGGTCGTCCAGCGCTCCGTCGTGGCGCTCTCGAAGCCGTCCCAGAAGAGGGTGATGACGTTCGAGAAGCAGTACAGGCGCTGCTGATTCGAGCAGAAGTAGTTGTTGTCGTCGGTCCACTCGAAGACGCGTCCGACGTTGGCGCCGCCGGAACGGCCGTGGCCGGAGACATCGTTCGTCCAGTCATCGCACAGGTAGCCGTCGCCGGTGCCGTCCGCGAGGCTCCCCGTCCACACCCGGTCGTGGCCGCCGTCGAGGTAGCGACCGTCCTCCTGCTGGTGCAGGCTGTTGCGCGGAAAGGCGGGGCCGACGAGCTCGGCGACGTCCAGCGCCATGATGAGACCGTCGGGGCGCCGGAACGGCCCGTCGGTGGTCAGGCGATCGACGGCGTCCACCAGGCTGGTCGACAGCCAGGGGACGAAGGACGCCGGCGCCGGCAGGTGGGCGGCCGCGGCCAGATTCCGGCAGATGCGGAAGCCGGCGTCGATTCCGGCAAGTCCGTCGGCCGCGGGCCAGCTTCCGAGGTCTCCGGTGCCGCGCACCGAGCTCGCGAAGGCGAGCGCCCCCGGAGCCCAGCGCGGGGTGACCGTTTCGCTCGTTCCGGGCTCGAGGCAGAGCAGGTGGTTCGAGCTGTCGCACGTCGGCGAGAAGGCGCGCGTGAAGCGCTCCCCGACCCCCTGGGCATCTCCGGTGGCGCCGGTGGAGGCGCCCGCGCTCGCGCTCCAGTCGTCGCACTGCAGGGTGGAGAAGGCCTGTCCTGAGCGGTTCGTGCCGGTCCAGATCAGCCGCTCGGAGAACTCGCTCGAGATCTCGTCGAGGTTCTCGTCGAGGGAGATCGGGCGATACAGGAGAGCCTCTGGCCCGGTCATCTGGTCGAGCGTGCCGCTCCACGGCGTGATGCCGTTGGCGAGGTACCACGGACCACCGCCGGGTAGCGCAGCGCCGTTGCAGCCGGAGGAGCGTGTTCCGTCGAGCCCCTGGACGTGGCAGTAGGCGTCGGCTTCGTCGGTTGAGATCCAGGCGCGATAGGTGTTCGCGTTCGGTAGCAGCCCGGAGGCGGCGTGGACGCGGCAGATCGAGTCGGCGTGCTCGAGGGCCGTCGCGCCGGGAGCTCCAGACGCACCGGGCCAGCTCGCGAGGTCGCCCGTGCCGGTGCCCGAGGTCACGAAGGCGCGCCGCTTGACGGCCGAGGCGGGCGGGGGCAGCAGCAGGAGGGCGGCGGCGGCGAGCAGCGCGGCGAGTGGGGGCGCCTCGAAGGGGCGCAATTGGAAGGAGCCGGGTCGAGCGGTCGGGTTCGGTCGGGAGATCATGGTGGCAACGCTACCGGCGCCCGCTCCGGGTCGGTATCGCATCGCGATGCGACCGCAGGAGCGGCGCGCGCGGCGGTCGCGGGGTGGCTAGAATGACCCCTCTTCCCAAGGAGGCCCGCATGCGCATCGTTCGCTCACTTCGCCCGACCCTGGCTCTCGCCGCCGCCCTCGGCTCGTCTGCCGCGGCCCTGGCCGGAACGGTCGAAAAGACCGTTCCCTTCGCGCTCGATCAATGGATCGAGCTCGCTTCGACCGACGGACCGGTCACGCTCCACCGGCTGCGCCTGGTGCGCCAGGGCGGCGTTACCAAGTCGACCTTCATGCGGCCCGGGAACAACAAGTACCTCGCCGACGTCCAGATCCAGCTCGAGTTCACCAACGATTCGACGAACGACTGGGAGGCGCGGTTCGAGGTCGAATGGGTCGACGGCGACGGCAAGGTCATCGACGGCTACGAAGGCGACGAGGGGTTGGACAGCGAGCAGCGCCACGAGCAGCAGACGGTGACGCTCTCGACCTTGAAGTACGGCATCGACAAGGCGAAGAAGCTGAAGATCCGCATCACCACGAACCCGGACTGAGTTTGCCCGGGCGCTGCGGCGAGGTCGGCGGCCGGGGGGAGTGATGGGAGCGGTTGCCGTGTTTCGCGGACGCTAAGATCGGGCCATGCCCGAAATCCACAGCCCGCTGCCCGATTTCTCGCCGGAGGACGCCCGAAGCCTCGTCTGGGAGCGCTTCGGACTCCCCGGCGAGGTCGTGCCTCTCCCCGGCGAACGCGACCTCAATTTCCGCGTCGATCTCGCGAGCGGGAGCTTCGTGCTCAAGATCGCCCACGCCGGCGAGGCGCGCGCCAACCTCGAACTGCAGCACGCGGTGCTCGCCCACCTCGCTGTGCGCGAGCCCGGCCTCGCCCTGCAGCGCGCCGTCCCGGCGCGCGACGGCGCGACGATCGTCGAGGCGCAAGCGCCCTCGGGCGAGCGCCACTGGGCGCGACTCCTCACCTTCCTGCCGGGGGAGCTCTGGTCCGACGTCGCCGCCCGCAACCGGCCGCGCGCGCCGCTCCTCGAGAGCCTGGGTGCGACCCTGGGGGCGATCGATCGCGGCCTCGCCGGGTTCGAATCCCCGGCCGCCCAGCGCGATCTCAAGTGGGATCTGCGCCGCGCCGGCTGGATCCGTGACTATCTGCACCACATCGAGGGCGCAGGCCGCCGGGCGCTGGTCGAGCGCTGGCTGGCCGACTTCGACCACCGCGTCCGTCCGGCCCTCGCGCTCCTGCGCCAGGGCGTGATCTACAACGACGCCAACGACAACAACATCCTCGTGCACGCGGCCCCCCGGGGTGACCGCACGAGGGCGGGCGGGCGCGCCGTCGCCGGCGTGATCGACTTCGGAGACCTCTGCTTTTCGAACGTCGTCTGCGAGCCGGCGATCGCCGCGGCGTACGCGACGATGGGGCTCCCCGATCCGGTGGCGGGGATCGCCCGCCTGCTCGCCGGCTACCACGCCGCCTGGCCGCTCGAGGCGGCCGAGCTCGAGGTCGTCCACGCGCTCGTCTGCCTGCGGCTCTGCGTCAGCGTGACGAACTCGGCCTACCAGGCGACGGTCGAGCCGGGAAACCGCTACCTCACGATCAGCGAGTCGCGCGCCTGGGAGCTCCTCGAGAGGCTCTCGGCCGTCGAGCCTCGCCTGGCGCTCTACAAGTACCGCGCCGCCTGCGGCCTGCCGGCGCATCCCGACTCGCCGCGGGTCGTCGCCTGGCTGCGGGCCCACCGCGAGCGGCTCGCGCCGCTCGTCGAGCCCGATCTCGCCACCGCCCGGTTGCTCCACTCCGACTGGAGCGTCGGCAGTCCGGAGCTCGGTTCGCCGGCGGAGCGCGCCGATCTCCCGGCGTGGACGGCGCGCCTCTTCGGGCGGATCCGCGAGGCCGGAGCGTCCGCCGCCATCGGCGGCTACGACGAGGCCCGGCCGGTCTACGAGAGCGCGGCCTTCCGCCATCGCGGCAACGACCGCGACGAGTGGCGGACCGTCCATCTCGGCCTCGACGTCTTCCTGCCTGCGGGAACGCCGGTGCGGGCGCCGCTTTCCGGCGTCGTGCACAGCTTCGCGAACAACGCCGCGCCGTTCGACTACGGCCCCTGCATCGTGCTCGAGCATCGCGTCGCGGACGAGGCCGGCGCGCTGTGCTTCCACACGCTCTACGGCCACCTGAGCGCGGCGTCGCTCGCCGGTCTCGCGGTCGGGCAGGCGGTGCGCCAGGGCGATCGTCTCGCGACCCTGGGCGATTTTCCGGAGAACGGCAACTGGCCACCGCACCTGCACCTGCAGATCGTTCTCGACATGCTCGACCAGAGAGGCGACTTCATCGGCTCCTGCCTGCCATCGGAGCGCGCGCTCTGGCTGAATCTCTGCCCGGATCCGAACCTCCTCGCGCGCGTCCCGGAGACGCTCTTCCCGGCCTCGCCGCCCGCAGTCGAGGACCTGGTCGCCCGGCGTGAGAAGCGCCTCGGCGCCAATCTCAGCGTGGCGTATCGCGAACCGCTCCATCTCGTGCGCGGCTTCGGACAGTGGCTCTGGGATGCCGATGGGCAGCGCTACCTCGACGCCTACAACAACGTGCCGCAGGTCGGGCACAGCCATCCGAAGGTGGTGCGCGCGGCGAGCGCGCAGCTCGCCCTGTTGAACACCAACACGCGCTACCTGCACGAGACGATCCTGCGCTATGCGAGCCGGCTGACGGCGAAGCTCCCGGAGCCGCTCTCGGTCTGCTACTTCACCGCCAGCGGCAGCGAGGCGAACGAGCTCGCGCTCCGGCTGGCGCGCGGCCACAGCGGCCACCGCGACATGGTCGTGATGGCCGGGGCCTACCACGGGCACACGACCGCGCTCGTCGACCTCTCGCCCTACAAGCACTCGGGCCCCGGGGGCGAAGGGCCGCCCGACTGGGTGCACGTCTCGCCGCTGCCCGACACCTACCGCGGCGAGTACCGGGCCGATCCCTCCGACCCCACCGACCCCGGCGCCCGGTACGCCGCGCGCGTCGCCGAGGTGATCGCGTCGGCGCACGCCCGCGGGCGCCGGATCGCGGGCTACCTCGCGGAGTCGATGCCCTCCGTCGGCGGCCAGATCGTCCTCCCGGAGGGCTTCCTTCCCGCCGTCTACGCTGCGGTGCGTGCCGCCGGCGGACTGTGCATCGCCGACGAGGTGCAGACCGGCTTTGGTCGCACCGGAGAGACTTTCTGGGCCTTCGAGCGCTACGGCGTGACGCCGGACATCGTGGTGCTCGGCAAGCCGATTGCCAACGGCTATCCGATGGGGGCGGTCGTCACGACCCCCGCGGTGGCGCGATCGTTCGCCAACGGCATGGAGTACTTCTCGACCTTCGGCGGCTCGACCGCCGCCTGCGCCGCCGCTCTGGCGACGCTCGAGGTCACCGAAGAGGAGGGGCTGCAGGCGAACGCTGCCGAGGTCGGCAGCCGGCTGCTGCGGGGACTGCGGCGCCTCGCGGCGCGGCACCCGCTGATCGGCGACGTGCGCGGTGCCGGCCTCTTTCTGGGGGTCGAGCTGGTGCGCGACCGCACGACGCTCGAGCCGGCGGGGGCGGAGGCCGGCGAGGTCGCGAACCGGATGCGCGAGCTCGGCGTGCTCCTGGGCACCGACGGGCCCTTTCACAACGTCCTCAAGATCCGCCCGCCGCTCTGTTTTTCCGCCGCGGATGCCGATTTTCTCCTCGAGCGCCTCGAGACCGCTTTGACCGAGGTGGCCGCGGCCCCCTGACTCCGGGAAGACGGGCGGGGCGGGGCTCTCCTTTCGGGCGGGCGGTCCCGGCCCCGGGCGCTCGTATCCTTGTTCCAGTTGTGGCGTGAAAGATAGAATGTGCCGCGCCGCGGCATATTCTTGCGGCAGTGTCCGAGCGACAAGTCACGAGAGGCGGTACGAGATGAGCACGGCGAAACTGATCCTGGATGGCGCGGAGCAAGAGCTTCCGGTGGTCGTGGGCAGCGAAGGCGAGGTCGGCATCGACATCTCGAAGCTGCGCGACAAGACCGGCGCGATCACGATCGACGACGGCTACGGCAACACCGGATCGTGCAAGAGCGCGATCACCTTCATCGACGGCGACAAGGGGATCCTGCGCTACCGCGGTTATCCGATCGAGGAGCTCGCGCAGGCGCGCTTCACCGAGGTCGCCTTCCTGCTGATCTACGGCCACCTGCCGAACAAGCAGGAGCTCGCGACCTGGAGAGAGAAGCTCACGAGGCACAGCCTCATCCACGAGGACATGAAGAAGTTCTTCGAGGGCTTCTCGCCGAACGCCCACCCGATGGCGATCCTCTCGGCGATGGTGGCGTCGTTCTCGACCTACTACTCCGAGGCCGACGACGTCGATCTCAACATCGTGCGCCTGCTGGCCAAGGCGAAGACGGTCGCCGCCTTCTCCTACAAGAAGTCGATCGGACAGCCGTTCATGTACCCGATCAACGACCTCTCCTACACCGAGAACTTCCTGCACATGATGTTCGCGGTGCCGGCCGAGCCGTTCGTGGTCTCGCCGACCCTCGACAAGGCGCTGAACCTCCTGCTCATCCTGCACGCCGATCACGAGCAGAACTGCTCGACCTCGACGGTGCGCATGGTGGGCTCCTCCGGCGCCAACATCTTCGCCTCGATGTCGTCCGGCATCTGCGCCCTCTGGGGGCCGCTCCACGGCGGCGCCAACCAGGCGGTCATCGAGATGCTCGAGCACATCCAGAAGGACGGCGGCGACTACAAGAAGTACGTCGACATGGCGAAGGACAAGAACTCGAACTTCCGGCTCATGGGCTTCGGCCACCGGGTCTACAAGAACTTCGACCCGCGCTCGCGCATCCTGAAGAACGCCGCCGACGACGTGCTCGCGGAGTTGGGCATCAACGACCCGATGCTCGAGATCGCCATGAAGCTCGAGGAAGTCGCGCTCAAGGACGACTACTTCGTCGAACGCAAGCTCTATCCGAACGTCGACTTCTACAGCGGCATCCTCTACCGCGCGATGGGCATTCCGACCGACATGTTCACGGTGATGTTCGCGCTCGGCAGGCTCCCGGGCTGGATCGCCCACTGGAAGGAGATGCGCGACCAGGGTTCGCGCATCAACCGCCCGCGGCAGATCTACACCGGCGCCACCGAACGGGCCTACGTCCCGGTCGACCAGCGCTAGGCCGGATTCTTCGACAGCCGTCGTCGTGTGACGTCGCGGCGCGGCGGGCCCTCCCTCTCGCGGTACCCGTCAGGGCACTTCGGGCGGGAGGGGTGCGTCCGATTCCGCGGCCTCCCGGGCGTCGCGTTTGGCGACGCCGCTCGCCTTGTGGAGCCGGAAGTGGATCTTGCGTCGGAATCGCTCGAGGCGCTTCCAGATCCGCGGCCAGCGACCCATCATGCTGCGGAACCAGAGATGCATCGTCTGGCTGCCGATCGAAAGCAGCGCGAGGCCCAGCGCGAGCATGAGGCCGCCCTGCAGGATCGGCAGGAAGAGGCCGGCGATGCCGACCAGGATCATCAGCCAACCGAGCGTGATGACGATCACCCGCAGCCAGGTCGGCAGCGGCAGCCGCTGGAAGGGCGAGCGGTGATGACGCGGCAACCGGATCCGGGTCGTCATGAGTGGTGAAGTCTACGTGGACTACCCCATCGCGGTTTGACAAAGAGGACCGAACTCGTCCAGAATTCCTCTCGCTTGTTGAGATAGAGTCTCAACTCCATGCTACCCATGCGCGAAGAAGAGCAGTTCCTCGAATTCCTCCGCTCCCGCGGACTGCGTGCGACGGCCGAAAGGCGGGCGCTCATCCGGGAAATCTTCGCACAGCACGGTCATATCGACGCGGACTCCATCCTCGCCGCCGTGCACCAGCGAGGCCTCGCGATCTCCCGCGCCACCGTCTACCGCAATCTCGAGTTGCTCGTCCAGGCCGGCCTGGCGCACAAAGTGCGGCTTTCCGGGCGCAGTTACCTCTACGAGCACCTGCACTCGGGGCAACGCCACGACCACATGGCCTGCCGCTGCTGCGGCCGGATGGTCGAGTTCGTGAGCCCCGGCATCACCGCCCTGCTCGGCGAGATCTGCCGCGCGCACGGCTTCGAAGGGCGCCAGAACCAGCTGCAGATCCTGGGTATCTGCCGCACCTGCGCCGACGCGAATCATCCAGCGAGCGAAGCCGCCCGGCAGCCGGGCACCGGAGCCGAAATTCATGTCTGAGGATTGGAACGGCAAGATCCCCGCCCGCCTGCCGGTCCTGCAACGTCTCGCGGACCTGCCGGTCGGCAGCACCGCCCGGCTCTCCTGCCAGGAGCTCTCGGAGGGCGAAGCCTGCCTGCTGGCGGCGATGGGGATGACCGAGGGCTGCCGGCTGAAGGTACGAACCAGCGGCGACCCGTGTATCGTCGAAGTGCGCTCGACGCGCATCGGCCTGGCGCGCAGCGTCGCCGTGCGCCTCGTCGTCGCGAGCACTCCCGCCGACGCCGCTGCCGGCGACACCACCGAGACGGCGAAGCAGTAGCCATGAGCGTCGCCACCCCGGTGACACCAGCCCGCGCCGGGGCGAGTCGGAACGCACCGCTGCGCCGTCTGCTGCTGCTCGGCAACCCCAACACCGGCAAGACCACGCTCTTCAACCGCCTCTGCGGGATGCGCGCCAAGACGGCGAACTTCCCCGGCACGACGACCGACTTGCGCGTCGGGCGGCTCCAGCTGCCGCTCGGGGCCGGCCGCACCGAGGCGTTCGACGTCGTCGATCTGCCGGGCCTCTACAGCTTGAAGCTCGATCTGCCGGAGTCGCAAGTCGCCGCCAACGCTGTCACCGGCGCCGACGGACTGCTGCCAGCGGCAGCGATCATCGTGGCCGACGCGACGAATCTCTCGCGCCACCTGATGTTGGTGGGCGAGCTGGCGCGCGAGGGCATTCCGTTCGTGGTCGCGCTCAACATGATCGACCTGGCCCACAGGCGCGGCCTCTCTTTCGATCTCGAGAAGATGTCGCGCGCGATCGGCGCGCCGGTGATTGCGATCGCCGCGCGCAGCGGCAAGGGCGTCGACCATCTCCTGGCCGCGCTGCCGCAGATCTGCGCCGAAGGAGAGGTGCGGCCGCGCGAGGCGAACCGCAAGGCGATCTCCTCCGAGGAGCTCGAGCTCTGGGCCGAGACCGTCGTCGGCGAGAGCGTCGGCGGAGCCCACGCCGTGGGCAGCGGGAGCGACACGCTGCTCGACCGGATCGACGAGACCTTCACGCATCCGATCCTGGGCCTCGTCATCTTCCATCTGGTGATGGCGGCACTGTTCTGGGTGATCTTCGCCGTCGCGAGCGTCCCGATGGATCTGATCGAGGCGATCTTCGCCAATCTGGGCGGCTTCCTCGAGGCCCGGATTCCGGCCGGCGCGGTGCGCGATCTGATCGTCGGCGGGCTCATCGGCGGGGTTTCCGGTACAGTCGTCTTCCTGCCGCAGATCTGTCTTCTCTTCTTTCTGATCACGATCCTCGAGGACACCGGCTACCTGGCGCGCGCGGCGTTCGTCATGGACCGCCTGCTCTGCCGCTTCGGTCTGCCCGGCTACGCCTTCGTGCCGCTGCTCTCGAGTCACGCCTGCGCCATCCCGGGAATTCTCGCGACGAGATTGATTCCCGACCGCCACGACCGCTTCGCGACGATCCTGGTGGCGCCCTTCATGAGCTGCTCGGCGCGCCTTCCGGTCTACGTTCTGCTGACCAACTTCCTCTTCGCTGACCGGCCGCTGCTTGCCGGCATCGCCTTCGCCGCCTGCTACCTGCTCGGCGCGATCGCCGCGATGGGCAGCGCCTTCCTCGTCCGGCGCACCCTCCTGCCGGGCAAATCGCGCCCGATGGTGCTCGAGCTGCCGAGCTACAAATGGCCCTCGCTCCGGGTCGCTTTCGCCAACGCCCTCGAGCAGGGTTGGTCGTTCCTGCGCACCGTCGGGACGGTGATTCTCGCGATCTGCTTCGTGATGTGGTGGCTCTCGGCCTATCCGAAGGTGGAGCCGCCAGCGGCGGCGATCGCTCTCACGGCGCAGGCCGAGACGCTCGCCGCGGCCGAGCCTGCCGCTGCCGCGCGCCTCGCTGCCGAAGCGGCCGGCCTCACCCTCTCGCATCAGCAGGAGGCGAGCTTCGCCGGCAAGCTCGGCCGTGCTGTCGAGCCGCTGTTCGCGCCGCTCGGCTACGACTGGCGCCTGACCATGGGCGTGCTCACCGCCTTCGCGGCGCGCGAAGTCTTCGTCTCGACGCTCGCCGTCCTGGTGGGGTCGCCGGACGGGGAGGACGCCGGCATCCTCGAGCGCATTCACCGCGCCAGACGCGACGACGGCACGCCGCTGCTGACCACGGCGACAGCCATATCCCTGCTCGTCTTCTTCGTTCTGGCGATGCAATGTCTGGCGACCGTCGTGACCGTCCGACGGGAGATGAAGAGCTGGAACTGGGCGCTGCTGCAGTTTCTCTGGATGACCGGCGTGGCCTGGATCGGAGCGTTCCTGGCGTTTCATGGACTGAAGCTCGCCGGGATCGCCTGAAATGACTCTGCCGGTGTCCGATCCTCAGTTCTGGCTGGTGACCGGCGCCGCCGGACTGGCCCTGGCGCTCCTGCTGCGCCGCCTCTTTCGCCGGCCGAAATCCCCGTCGCTGCCGTGCTCCGGGTGCCCCAAGGCGGGCCGCCCGGGCACCCCGCGCCCGCTCCTCGTCGCCCTCGCGGCGCCAGGGCTCGGCGCGCTCTTCGCCCTGATGGCGCTGATGGCTCTGATGGCCGGCGTCGCCTCGCCGCTCGAGGCCGAGCTCGTGGAGCGCGACGTCGCGGCGATGGGCACGCGCCTCGCCATCACGATCGAGAGTCCCGACCGCCCGAGCGGCCTCGCGGCCAGTGAAGCGATCGTCGCGGCCGTGGAGGATGCCGAGCGCCGTCTCTCGACCTGGCGCGCGACGAGCGAGCTCGCGGCATTCCATGCTGCGCCGCCCGGATCGCGGGTCGCCCTCTCGCCGCTCGCCTGGACCGCCATGACGACGGCCCTCACCTGCTGGCGCGAGACCGGCGGGGCGTTCGACCCGACCATCGCGCCGCTCGTCGAAGCCTGGGGCCTGCGCACGGGCGGGCGGCTCCCCACCGAGGCCGAGATCGCAGCCGCCCGGAGTGGCGTGGGTGCCGGCCGGCTCGAGCTCGACCCGGAGCGCCGCGAGATCGTCCAGCCGGGCGGGCTCCGCCTCGAGGAGGGCGGGTTCGGCAAGGGGGCCGGGCTCGACGCCGCCCTGGCCGCGGCCCAGGCGCTCGCGCCCGGGGCCGAGATCGAGCTCGACTTCGGCGGTCAGCTGGCCTGGAGCGGGCGAGGCGAACCGCGCGCCGTCCGCCTCGCCGACCCGCGCGATCGCTCGCGTACCGTTCTCGAGCTGACCATCGACTCCGCCTTCGGGTCGGTCGCGACCTCCGCGAATTCGGAGCGCGGTGCGACCGTCGGGGGGATCCCTGTCGGCCACCTGCTCGATCCACGCAGCGGCCGGCCGGCGCCGGACTTCGGCAGTGCCACGGTCTTCGCGCCGCTGGCCGCCACCGCCGACTGCCGCGCGACCGGTTTGTTCGTCCTCGGGCCGGAGCGCGGCGCGGCGCTCGCGGCGCGCTGGAGTCGCGACCGCCAGGGCGAGGCGGTCCTGCTCCTCGTCGAGCCGCACGGACTGCGCGCCCTGGTCACCCAGGGGCTCGCGGCACGGGCGCGGGCTCTTTCGCCCGACCTCCTCATCGACACGATCGTTGGATCTTCTTAGGGGATTTTCGCAGGCGTAGAAGCGAGGGCGCACGGCCTGGTCTCGGGAAAGTCCGCGGCCGCCGCCCTCTCGGTCCCACAGCCTTCGGCACTACCGCCCAAGGCCATGCAACAAGGGGAGTCTAGTTCATGCACGGAAAGTCGCCTTCGGGCAGACGAATCTCGGGCGCCCTGGCGCTCGCGGTCGGAATCGCGCTGACGAGTTCTGCTTTCGCGCAGTCCACGCCTCCGGCCGGCGGCGCACCAGCCACTTCGGCAAGCAGTCCGACGAGCACCGAGCAGCTGAACCGCCTCGCCGCCGAGGTCGCCGAGCTCAGGGCGGCGATCGCCGCGCTGCAGGCGGCTGCCGCGACGCCGAAAGCCGCTGAGGCTGCGACTCCGGCGCCGGGGGCAGCGTCGACGTCCACGGCAGCGGTGGCATCGGCAGCCGAGGTCGCCGAGCTGGCGCGGCGGATCGACCTCCTGGCGGGCGAGCTCGAGCAGATGCGCCTCGGTGAGAGCGCGCCGGCGGTCGCCGCAGCGGGCGGCGGCATCTCCGATACCGGCTTCGGCCCGGCGGCGTCCAAGGTCTACGCCATCGAGCAGGGGCTGTCGATCGGCGGCTACGGCGAGATGGTCTATCAGGGATTCGCCGCGCAACGGGACGACGGCGTCGACTCGGGCAGGAAGGACGAGCTCGACTTCCTGCGCGCGGTCCTCTACGTGGGCTACAAGTGGAACGACGACTGGCTCTTCAACTCGGAGATCGAGTGGGAACACGCCAAGGCGGGCGAGGGGCAGCGCGGCGAAGTGGCCGTCGAGTTCGCCTACCTCGAACGCCGCATCCGACCAGAAATCAACGTCCGCGCGGGCCTCCTCCTGGTGCCGATGGGCTTCATCAACGAGCTCCACGAACCGACGACCTACCTCGGGGCGCGTCGTCCGGGCATCGAGCAGGCGATCCTCCCCACCACCTGGCGCGAGAACGGCGCCGGCATCTTCGGCGAGGTCGGGCCGATCACCTACCGGACCTATCTCATGAACGGCCTCGAAGCCGAGCGCTTCGCCGCCGGTGGGCTGCGCTCTTCGCGCCAGAACGGGGCCAAAGCGGTCGCCGAGAACCTCGCCTGGGTGGGAAGGATCGACTGGACCGCGATCCCGGGTTTCGTGGCCGGCGTCTCGGGTTACCTCGGCGACTCGGCGCAAGGGCTGGCCGACGCTTCCGGCGAGTTGAGCGTCGACACGCGGCTCCTGGAACTCCATGCCGAGTGGCGCGGCCACGGGTTCCAGTTGCGCGGTCTCTGGGTGGAGGGCGACCTCGACGGCGTCGCCCGCCTCAACCAGAGGCTCGCGCTCTCCGGCAACAGGTCGGTCGGCGAAGAGCTCTCCGGTTACTACGTCGAGGCCGGCTACGACGTGCTCTCGCTCGTGGAGAGCCGGCAGGCGCTCATCCCGTTCGCGCGGTTCGAGAGTTACGACACGCAGGCAGCGGTCCCCTCCGGGTTCGGTCGCAACCCTGCCAACGAGATCGAAACGCTCACCCTCGGCGTCAACTGGAAGCCGATCGAGCAGTTGATCTTCAAGGCCGACTGGCAGGACGTCGAGAACGGCGCCGGCACCGGCGTCGATCAGTGGAACCTCGCGCTCGGCTATATCTTCTGAGCCGATGAGAAGAACGACCTTCGCTCCGCTGGCGCTCGCCTCAGGGCTCGCAGTTTCGTCCCTGTCGTTGGCCCTGTCGGCGACGCCGGCGGCGGCGAAGGTGCTGCTCTCCCCCGAAGAGGCGCTGGCGCTCGCCTTCCCCGGCTGCACCATCGAACGGCAGACGGTCTACCTCACTGCGGCGGAAGCCTCCGCCGCCCGCGAGCTCGCCGGCACCGAGCTCGCCTCCGCGGTCGTCCATCCCTATCGTGCGCGACGGCTCGAGGGAGGGGCCGGCGCCCCGGAAGGGAAGGGCGGCGGCGAGGCCTGCGGCACCGCCTACTTCGATACCCACCGGGTGCGCACGCTCGCCGAGACGGTGATGGTCGCCATCGATCCTGCGGGCGGCATCCTCCGCATCGAGGTGCTCTCTTTCGACGAGCCCCCCGACTACCTGCCGCGGGTCGAGTGGTACGAGCAGTTCGGCGGGCGCAAGCTCGCGCCCGAAACCGAGCTCGGCCGCGGCATCCGGCCGGTGACCGGAGCGACGCTCACCGCCCGGGTGACGACCGACGCTGCCCGCCGCGCGCTGGCGGTGCACGCGCAGGTCGCGGCACGCAGCGCGGCACCTCCTGTGCCGCCTCTGGCGCGGCCACAGCGATGACCCGCTTCGAGGCCTGGTTGCTCCACCTCGCGACGCTTTTGGTGGGCGGGGGAGGTCTGGTCTACGCCTGGATGCGCTACCTCGTCCGCCCGGAGGATCCGTTCGCGGTGGTGAATCACCCCTGGCAACCGCAAGTGCAGCACCTCCATGTTCTCGCGGCGCCGCTCCTGGTCTTCGCGATCGGCCTGGTCTGGAAAACGCATGCCTGGCCCGGCGTGCGACTGCGTGCCGCCGCGCGCCGCCGGAGCGGGCTCGCCCTGGTCGCGACGGCGGCGCCGATGATCGCCTCCGGCTATCTCCTGCAGACGGCGACCGACCCTTCCTGGCGGCAGGCCTGGCTGGTGATCCACCTCGCCGCCTCCGGCCTCTGGCTCGGGGGCTACCTCGCGCACCAGCTCTCTTCGCGGTTCGTTCGTCCGGCCCGGCCGGAGTCGCCGCGACCTCCCGGCGGCCGTCCGCGGTAACCTTTCCCGGCTGCTGCGGTAGTTCCGGGCAGCATGAGCTCCGGAATCGCCGCCATGAAAACGCCCACCAGCCCGCTGGCTCCGCTGGCTCCAAACGACAGCCAGCTCATGGGCCGGGTGCGCGACGGGGACGTCGCCCTCCTGGGGGAGCTCTTCGAGCGCCACCACCAGCGTCTGTTCCATTTCTTCCTGCGCCTCGCCCGCAGCCGCTCGGCGGCCGAGGACCTCGTGCAGGAGGTCTTCGTGCGGATGCTCAAGTACCGCCACACGTTCCGCAGCGAATCCGACTTCGTGCCCTGGATGTTCACCCTGGCGAGGAACGCCGCGACCGACCTCTACCGGGCGCGGCCGAAAGAGCTGCCCGAGAATCCGGACGCCCCGGAACCGCAGGCCGACCTGCCGCATCCGATCGCCGGCCTCGAGCGCTCCGAGCAGGAGGCGAAGCTGCGGCGGGCACTCGCGAAGTTGCACGCCGACAAGCGCGAGATTCTGCTGATGGCGCGCTTCTCGGAGCTGAAGTACGACCGAATCGCCGAGTTGCTCGGCATCTCGGAAGGGGCAGTGAAGGTCCGGGTTCACCGGGCACTGAAGGAGCTCAAGGAGGCGTTTCTCGCCGACCCGGCTCCGCTGGCGCCAGGGAGCGCGGCAAAGGAGGTCGAATGACCAGCCGGACGTTTGCATGCGAAACGATGCAGGAGCGCCTGACGGCGCGGTTGAGCGGCGCGCTGACGCCCGCCGAGATGAGCGAGCTCGAGTCCCATCTCGCCGGCTGCGAAACCTGCACCGCCGAGGCCGCGCTCGTCGCCCAGCTCTGGGACGGTCTGGCCGCTCCCGGCGAGGGTGTTCCCTCGCAGCGGATGCGCGCGCGGTTCGATGCCGCGCTCGCCGTCGAGCGGGACAGACCGGAGAACGCGCCGCTCGCGTTCCATGGCCATGGGGGAGCGTCGTCGGAGTCGGCGTCGGACCGTTCGCAGGCACCGACCCTTGCTGCGCGGCCCGCCCCCTTCCGCCGCTTCCTGCCGCTCGCGGCGATGCTCCTCCTCGGCCTTGGCCTCGGCTATCTGACCTTCAGCCGGCAGGGGGACGATGTCGCCCTTCTGCGCCGCGAGGTGGGTGACCTGCACACGATGGTGGCGCTCTCGCTGCTCGAGAAGGCCTCGGTCTCGGAGCGCCTCCAGGGCGTCGCTTACAGCCGGGACGCCGCCGTATCGCTCGACTTCGGCAATCTCCGGGGAGAGGGCCGCCGGGAGGAGGAGAGCCGACCCGACTCGACCGCCTCAAGGGCCGCACCGGCCGCGGAGCGCGAGCAGATCGTGGCGGCGCTCTTCGCCCGGCTGCTCGAAGATCCGAACGTCAACGTCCGGCTCGCGGCGCTCGAGGCGCTGCGGCCGCTCGCGGCGCGCGACGACCGCCGGAGCGAGTTCGTCGCGGCGGTCGCGCGCCAGGACTCGCCGCTCGTCGCCCTGTCGCTCATCGATCTCCTCCTCGAATCGGGCACCGCCGCGGCCCGGCACGACCTCGAGCAGCTACTCGCCAACGATCAACTCGACCCGGTGGTGCGCGGCTATCTCCGCGACCGCCTCGGAAGGAGCGCCTGATGAACCTCGTTCGCCTCGCCCCACCCGCAGGGCATCTCCTCGCTGCCTTCGCCGGTCTCGGTCTTCTCTGGGCGTCGCTCTTCGCGCCGCCGCTCGCGGCGCTCGAGCAGCGGGAAACCGTCACCCGGACCTTCACCCTCGCAGCCGTCTCGGGCCAGCGGACGCTGGTGGTGGACAACGTCACGGGCTCGATCGACATCGAGGCCGCGAGCGGCGACACCGTCGAGCTGTCCCTGAAGCAGACGTTCATCGCCAGGAACGCCGCCGGGATGGCGCGCGCCCGCCAGGAGGTCGTGCTCGAGGTGACCGAGAACCCGGGGCGGCTCGAGCTCGTCCAGGGCGGGCCGTGGCGCTGCCAGGGCGGCGAGCGCCGGCGAGACGGCGACTGCTGCTGCGACCACGACGGCAGGGCCGACCGCGACTACCAGGTGCGCTTCGACTGGACTCTCAAGGTGCCGAAGAACCTCGACCTCGAGGTCGAGAACGTGAACGAAGGCGCGATCCGTATCACCGGCACGGTTGGCCATCTCGAGGTCGGCCATGTGAACGACGACGTGACGCTGGTCCGGGTGGCGGGTGAAGTGGACGCCAACACCGTGAACGGCGAGCTGAAGGTGGACTTCGCGGCAGCTCCGGCCGGCGACTGCCGGTTCGGCACCGTGAACGGCGACATCGAACTGGCGTTTCCGAAGGGGCTCGGCGCCGAGCTCACCTTCGCGACGCTGAACGGCGAGGTCTATACCGACTTCCCGTTCGAGCTGGGAAAGCTCCCGACGACGAGCGAACGCTCGAAGTCCGGCGGGCGGAATCACCACGCAATGGGCGGCACGACCGCGGCCACGATCGGTGGCGGCGGGATCGAGCTTGTCTGCAAGACGGTCAACGGTGACATCACCATTCGCGAGCGTTCCTGACGCCCGCTTCGGGAGACGGAAGATGAGAATCATGAGCCTGACGGAAAAGATGGCAAGAACCACCCTGAAAGCCGGGACCGCGGCCCTCTTCGCATGGCTGCTGACAGCGACGCCGGGAGCCGCCGAACGCCTGACGGTGCCGCTCTCCGATCCGTCGAAGCCGGCGGAGCTCGAAGTCTCGCTGGTGATGGGCTCGATCCAGGTCACCGGAACGACGACCCGCGAGGTCGTCATCGAGGCCCTCTCGCGCGCCGAGGACGAGGACGAAGACGATCGGGACCTGCCGGGGGATCGCGCCGGCATGCGCCGGATCCCGAACACGTCGATCGGTCTCGAGGCCGAGCAGGAGAGCAACAAGGTATCGATCTCGGCCGAGTCCTGGGCCCGCCCCGTCGACCTCGAGATCCAGGTCCCGGTCGGGAGCACCGTGCGCCTTTCGACCGTCAACGACGGCGATATCGAGGTCGAGAACATCGACGGCGAGGTCGAAGTCAGCAATACCAACGGCGAGATCCGAGTGAAGAACGTCCGCGGCCCGGTCTCCGCGACGACGGTGAACGGCGACGTGCAGGTCGTCTTCCGCGGCGCCATGGCGGCGGTGCCGATGGCCTTCTCGACCTTGAACGGCGATGTCGACATCACCTTTCCCGCCGACCTCAAGGCCGACGTCCGGATGAGCTCGGTCAACGGCGAGATCTACTCCGACTTCGACGTGTCCGTGACGACCGAAACGGTCGCCGGCGTGGACGAGAAGCCGAAGAAGGGCCGGACCCACGTCGTCATCGAGCGCGAGATGCGGGGCAAGATCAACGGCGGCGGCGCCGAGATCCTGTTCAAGACGTTCAACGGCGACATCCTCCTGCGGCGCGCCAAGAACTAGCCCGCGTCGTCGCAGGGCGGCAGCCGCCAGCGCGGGGTCGCCGATCGCCGATCGCCGATCGCCGCTCCGGGGAAGGGGGCTCTGTTCCGCAGCTGGAGTAGAGTCCCCTTTCATGTGTGCAGAGAAGGCCGACGAGACCGGCTCGAGCCCGGTTTCCGAAGCGGAGCCAGGCCTGGCTCCGCGGTCCGCAAGGGAGCCAAGCCTGGCTCCGCGGTCCGAAACGGAGCCAAGCCTGGCTCCGCCTTCAGACGTCACCACACTCTTGGCCGCCGCGCGGAGCGGCGAGAGGCGCGCCTCCGAGGCGCTCTACGACCGCGTCTACTCCGAGCTCAAGCGGCTGGCGCACGTCCAGCTGTCGGTGCATGGGCGCCCCGGGCAGACGCTGGACACCACCGCCCTGGTACACGAGACCTTCCTGCGGCTCGCTGGTCCGGCCGGCGCGGCGCCCGCCGACCGCGCCCACTTCTTCAATCTCGCCGCGCGCGTCATGCGCCACGTCATCGTCGACTTCGCCCGCCGTCGCGACGCCGAGAAGCGAGGGGGCGGCGTCGTACCGATCGAGCTCGAAGAGGCGGCGCATCGGTTGGCCGATCCGGGAGGGACGCTGTCGATCGAGATGCTGGCGCTGGACCGCGCCTTGGGCGAGCTCGAGCGCGCCAGCCCCGAGCTCGCGCACCTGGTCGAACTGCGTTTCTTCGCCGGTCTCGCACTCGAGGAGATCGCCCCGATCGTCGAGCGCAGCGAGCGCTCGTTGAAGCGCGACTGGCGGCGGGCGCAGGCCTTTCTGCGTGCCGCCCTCGATGGCAAGGCGACCCCCCCCAGGTCCGGCCCGACGGCATCGTGAATCGAGGACGTTCGCGCCCCCTGTCCCCCAGCGTCGGCCGCCCGCGCATCCAGCAGCGGAGGGTATTGGTCAGCAGATGAAGAACCGCTGGGAGACGATCTTCGACGAGCTCGTGGAGGAGAGCGCGGAGGTGCGCGCGGCGCGCCTCGCCGCAGTTGCGGCCACCGACCCGGAGCTCGCCCGGTTTCTTGCGGAGCTGCTCGCCGCCGATCGAACGGAGGAGGAGCTCATCGGTGCGCCGCTTCTCGCCCGCGCGCCGGTCTTCGTCGCCTCGGCGCTCGAGTCGGGAGTCGCCCGGCTCGAGGGAGACGCGGCGGCCGGCGCCGACGTCGTCGCCATGACGATCGAAGACGCCGAGACGATCGGTCCCTATCGCCTCGTGCGCCGCATTGGCGAAGGCGGCATGGGTGAGGTCTTCCTCGCCGAACGCTCCGACGGCGAGTTCGAGCAGCGCGTCGCCCTGAAGCGGATCCGTGCCGGCCTCGATTCGCACGCCATCGCCGAGCGCTTCCTGCGCGAACGCCAGATTCTCGCCCGCCTGGAGCATCCGGGAATCGCCCACCTGCTCGACGGTGGCTCGACCGACGACGGCGATCCCTATTTCGTCCTCGAGCACGTCGAGGGCCTGCCGATCACCGAGTGGTGCGAGCGCCGCTTCACACCGCTCGAGACCCGCATCCGCCTGATGATCGAAGTGGCGGACGCCGTCGATGCGGCGCACCGCCAGCTCGTCGTGCACCGCGATCTCAAGCCGACCAACATCCTGGTGACCGCGAGCGGCCGGGTGAAGCTGCTCGACTTCGGCATCGCGAAGCTCCTGCAGCCGGAGGCGTTCGACGAGCGCCAGACCCAGCTCGGCGGGCAGCCGCTCACCCCCGCCTACGCCGCGCCGGAACAGATCCTCGGCGAGGCCGTGACGACGGCGACCGACGTCTATTCGATGGGCGCCCTCCTCTTCGAGCTGCTGACCGGCCGCCCGCCTTTCGACCGCGCCGGGCGGCCGCTGCCGGCGCTGGTGCGCGCGGTCGATTCGGAGACCCTCGAGCGGCCGTCGGTCGTCGCCGCCGGGGCGGGCGAGGCCGAGCCGGAGCGCGAGATCCTGCGCGGCTTCGCGCCGCGGCTCGCCGGCGATCTCGACTCGATCGTGCTCAAAGCGCTCCACCGCGAGCCGGCGCGGCGCTACCCCTCGGCGGCCGCACTGCGCGACGATCTGCGGCGCTTTCTCGACGGCCGCCCGGTGAAGGCGCAGCCGGACAGCGCGAGCTACCGGGCGAGGAAGTTCATCGGCCGTCACAGCCTCGGCGTCGCGGCGGGCATCGTCTTCGCTGCGGCGTTGGTCGCCGGCATCGGCGTCGTTCTCTGGCAGGCGGAGCTGGCGCGCGGCGAGGCGCGCCGGGCCGATCGTGTGCAGACTTTCCTGATCGAGCTCTTCCGCGAGGCCGACCCGAGCCAGACGCTGGGCGAAACGATCACGGCGCGGGAGATTCTCGAGAAAGGGGCTAGCCGCCTCGAGGAGCAGCTCGTCGAGGAGCCGGCGGTGCGCGCCGAGCTGCTCGACACGGTCGCGCAGGTCGAGCGCAACCTCGGGCTCTTCGAACCGGCCGCAAAGCGCGCCGACGCCGCCATCGCCCTGCGGCGGGGGAGTGGCGCGGGTCGCGCTTCGGGCAGGGGGGCGAGCGGTCCGAAAGAGCTCGCCGCCAGCCTCGTGACGCGGTCCGAGATCCATTTCGATCTCGGCGAGCTCGCGCCCGCGAAGGCCCTGCTGGACGAGGCGCGCGCCCTCTACCCGGCAATCGACTCGATCGCGCTGCCGCTCGGAAGGCGATGGTCCGAGGTGCGGTTCTCGATCCTCGGGCAGCAGCTGGAGGTGGAAGCGGCCGAGGCGTTGGCACGGCGCTCCCTCGCCCAGTGGATGTCGGGCCCCGACCCGGACCCACTGGAGATCGCCCACTGGCGGCTCGGTCTCGCCGGGCTGATGATCGACGCGAGCCGCGTCGTCGAGGCCGAGCCGCTGGTCCGCGAAGCGCTGCCGGCACTGGTCGAGACCAAAGGGCGCAATCCCCTGCGCCTCGCCTCGGCCCGCCTGCAGGCGGGCGAAATGCTCGACGTCCTCGGCGACGAGGACGAAGCCGAGCGCTGGCTCGTCTCCGGTCTGGATCTCCACCGGTCGGCGCTCGGCCCCGACCACCCCGAGGTCGCGCTCTGGGAGATCAAGCTCGGCTATCACTGGAGCGAGCGGCGGCGTTACGACGAAGCCGAGCGCGTTCTTCTCCACGCCGCGAAGGTGCTCGATGGCATCGGGCACTACGACGCCGGATCGGCGCTGCGCTACTACGGATTCGTCGAGATGGGGCGGGAGCGTTTCGATGCCGCCTACGAGCAGTTCGTGGAGGCGGAGCAGCGCTTCCGGCGGATCCTCGGCGACGACGGGCCGCTGCAGCGCGCCGCGCAGCTGTCGCAGGGTTGGGCGCTGGTCAAGGCGCGCCGCTTCACAGAGGCGAGGGCCCTGCTCGAGAGTCTGGCGGCGGTTTCGGAGAGGGTCGACGGGCCGCAGAGTCTGCCGCTGCGCTCGGCGCTCAAGTATCTGGGCGAGGTCGAGCGCGAGCTCGGGCGGCCCGAGGTGGCGCTCGCGCAGCATCGCCGGGCGCTCGCTATCGAGCGCCATGTCTACGGCAAGGACGAGCACCTGGGGATCGCAGCGTCCCGCTACCAGATCGCCCTCGACTTGCTGGCGGCGGGGGATGCGAAGTCGCTGGCCTTGGCCGACGAGGAGATCGCGACCGCGATTGCCGTCGTCCGCAGGCTGGATTCCGATGCCCCCCGCCTCGACGACTTCCTCCAGGCGAGCGCCCGCATTGCCTTGCAACGCGGCGACCCCGTCCGCGCCCGCCGCGACCTCACCGAAGCCGTCGCCCGCTTCCGCGCCCACGACGGCCCCCTCCACCCCCGCACCCTCGCCGCCGAGCGCGACCTCGCCGCGCTCGACCCCCCTCCGCGCAACCCTGAAGAGCGCGTCCGAGTCGGCCCCTCCCCGAGCTGAGAGAAATTCGTGACAGTTACCGATTTTTCAGCTTGGCGATCGGAAATTGGGGGCGCCGGTGCTAGGCGATTTGCGGGGGGTGCGCGCGAAGGCGACGGCGGCGGCCAGCGCTCCGGCTAAGGCGGTGGCGGCGGCGAGGTCGAAGGCGGCGGTGAAGCTCTGGCCCTCGCCCAGAGTGCGGTGCGCCCAGGCGCCGGCGACGGGGCCGAGGGCAAAGCCGAGCGAGCCCGCGACGTTGAAGCCGGCGAGGGCGCTGGCGCGGGTCTCGGGGGCGGTCCACTCGGCGG
>JAGPDF010000002.1:26917-147038 GCA_018057705.1 Thermoanaerobaculia bacterium
TGGCCCTCGCCCAGAGTGCGGTGCGCCCAGGCGCCGGCGACGGGGCCGAGGGCAAAGCCGAGCGAGCCCGCGACGTTGAAGCCGGCGAGGGCGCTGGCGCGGGTCTCGGGGGCGGTCCACTCGGCGGTGAGGGCCAGGGTCGGCGGGAAGATCATCGCCGCCAGGGCCCCCAGGGCCATGAGGATCGGATAGTACGGCCCGTCGCCGACTCGCCCGAGCAAGGCGAAAGCGGCGGCGTAGCCGGCGCAGCCGAGGCCGAGCAGGACGAACGGACCGTAGCGGCGCACCAGGCGGTAGGTGCCCAGCTGCAGGAAGGCGAACGGCAGCAGGAAGGCGGCGAGCGCCCGGCCGCGGGCCGCCGGATCGGCGCCGTGCTGCTCGAGCAGCCAGAGCGGAAAGACGACGACGAAGAGGCCCACCGTGAAGCGCTCCATGGCGTAGATCGCCCAGGGGAGAAGGAGGCGCGGGCGCGCGGCGAGAGCGCTGCCGATCGCCGCCAGGCGAGGCCGCGAGTGACGGCCGGGGGCCTCCTCGAGCGCCAGCGCCACTGCTGCCAGGAGGAGGAAGAGCGTCCCCGCCAGAGCGAGCGGTGCACGCGCCCCCCAGTGCTGCGTGACGAGGCCGCCGATCGGCGCGCCGAGCCCGACGCCCAGGATCAGCGAGGCGCCGGCGAAACCGGCGAGGCGCGGCCGGCTCCGGTCGTCGGCGCGGTCGAAGAGGAGCGCCATCGTGGTCGACCAGCCGGCGATCGCGGCCCCGCCCTGCAGGAAGCGCAGCGCGAGGAGCAGTGGAATCCAGTCGATCCCGAGGTAGGCGAGGTAGAGCAGGCCGCTCGCCGCGAAACCGCCGACGATGAATGGCCGGCGGCGGCCGAGGCGGTCGGAGAGTGCCCCCCAGAGCGGCGCGAAGAGCAGGTAGGCGACCATCTCGACGGTGAAGAAGAGCGCCGCGTCGGTGACCGAACCGCCGAGCTCGTCGACCACGAGTTCCTTGAGACCGGCGACGACCAGCGTCAGATTCAGCATGGCGACGAAGAGGCAGGCGCAGGCTAGCGCCGTGGCGCGCGAGTCCACGCGGGAGGCGGGCGGGGTGCCCGCGGTGGGCACGTCGGGGTTGGGTTCGGGTGGGAGCATCTTTCGGGGGCCTTGCCCGTCGCGGGTGGCGCGAGATTCTGCCATGCGGCGGTGCGGGCTAGAATAGGGCAGAATCCCCACGACGCAGGACCAAGGAGCCAGGAACCGCGGTGACCGAACGCAACAGCGGGACGATCCTCGACGGCAAGTACGAGATCCTCGACCGCCTCGCTGCCGGCGGGATGGGAGAGATCTGGCGCGCGCGCCACGTCCACCTGCAGGAGCTGCGGGTCATCAAGATCCTGCGCGCCGATCGGGCCACCGATCCGCACGCCCTGCAGCGCTTCGCCCAGGAAGCGCGCATCGCCACCCAGATCAAGCACCCGAACGTCGCGATCCTCTATGACTTCTCGCGGCTTCCCGACGGCAGCTTCTACATGGTCTCGGAGCACATCGAGGGCGAGCACGTCCACGACTGGCTGAAGACCCACGGCGTCTTCCCGCTGCCGCTCGCCGTCGACCTGGGGATCCAGACCCTGCGCGGGCTCGAAGCGATCCACGCCGCGGGGGTCATCCACCGTGACATCTCGCCCGACAACATGATGATCACCCGCGACCGCCGCGGGCGCTATCAGATGAAGCTCATCGATCTCGGCCTGGCGAAGAACCTCGAGGCCCAGGCCGGCCTCGAGATCACCCAGGCCGGCATCTTCATGGGCAAGCTCATGTACTGCTCGCCCGAGCAGGCGGGGGCGATCAAGGACGCGCCGCTCGACCACCGGAGCGACCTCTACTCGTTTGCCGCGGTGCTCTACGAGATGATCACCGGCAAGCCGCCGTTCGACTCCGAGAACCAGCACGGCTTCGTCTTCAAGCGGCTGACCGAGCCGCCGCAGCCGCTGATCGGCAGGAACCCCCAGGTGCGGGTGCCGCAGGAGTTGAACGACCTCGTGCTGCGCGGTCTCGAAAAGGACCGCGAGCTGCGCTTTCCGGACGCCCTCACCTTCCTGCAGGCGCTCGTCCGGATGGCCGAGCAGCTGCGCCAGGTGGCCACCCAGGAGATCCCGTTGCCGGCGCTCGCGAAGGGGGTCGTGAAGCCGGCTCCCACAAGCTCCCCGCGGCCGGCTTCGCGCCCGGGCTCGGCCTCGGAGCTCTCGCGCGAGGAGCGGATCGATCTTCTCGCCCAGATCGACCGCGCCGCCAAGAAGGTCAGCGAGGCCTCGCGCCTCGCCGACCTGGCCCGGCAGGCCTTCGCAGCCCGCCGCTATGACGACGCTGCGGGCCTGGTGACCCAGCTCGAATCCGTCGCGCCGAGAAATCCCGCGGTGGCGGAGCTCAAGGAGCAGCTCGCAGAGGTGGGCAAGGCCTTCTCGACGCCGTCGGCTCGCCCGGCAGCGCCGGCACCGCTGCCAGCCACGGCGGTCACGGCAGCCACGGTGACCCCGGCGGCCGCTGCAGTCCCTCCGCCAGCGGCGCCAGCACCCCTGGCCCCCGCCCGGCCGAGCCGAACCGCCGAGATCGAGGTGCCCGTGCGTCCCGCAGCCGCGCCGGCCGCTGCGGCGCCGTCGGCTCCGGCACCGCCGGCGATCCGCCCCTTGCCGTCCCGTCCGGTGCCGGCAGAGCTCAGCACGGAGGAGCGCGAGCGGGCCGCGAAGATCGCGGAGGCCGAGCGGCTCCTGGTCAAGTACCTGCAGGAGAATCGCCAGTCGCTCGCCAGCTTCGCGCTCGAGACGCTGGTCGAGCTCGACCCCCAGCATCCGCGCCGCGACCTGTTCGCGAGCGCCATCCAGATCATGGGCGAAGAGCGCGGCGCGATGGAGATTGCCGGCGCCATTCTCAAGGAGGGCCAGGACGCCGTCTTGCACGGCGACCTCGTCGTCGCCCGACGCAAGCTCGAGCAGCTCGAGAAGGCCGATCCGACGACGCAGCTCGCCGAGTCGCTGCGCAGCGCGATCCAGGGCGCCGAGCAGACGGCGGCGACCGACGCCGCGCTCGGGCGCCGGCGCGACAACCTGGAGTCGCTGCTCGAGTCGCACCGGCTCGACGAGGCCGAGCGCGAGTTGCAGCGCTTGTCGGCCAGCGGCCTCGCCAAGGTCTCGGTCGAGACCTATCGCCTGCGGATCGCCGACATCGCGGCGCTCGCCGAGCGGGATGCGAAGGCGCAGGAGTTCGAGCGCTTGTACAAGGAGAAGGTCCAGGCGCGCGACTGGTATGCCGCACGCGACGTCGTCCTCGAATTCGAGCGCTCGATCCCCGACAGCCCGCGCCCCACGCTGCTCTACAACGAGATCAGCCGGCTGGAAGAGGTGCATCGCCGCCAGCAGGGGATCGAACAGGGCGTGCAGCAACTCGAGACTTTCCTCAGGCAGAAAAAGCGCGCCGAGGCCGAGCTGGCGTTCAAGATCCTCCTCCAGATGGATCCAGGGTACCCGCGCCGGGCCGAGTTCGAGAACCGGATCCAGAGCCTCCCGCGCTAGGCCGGGCTTACCGCCGCACTTTTCTTGCCCGGGCGCGCTCCCGCGCCGTAGACTCCGGCGATTGTGAACAGTCCGAAAGAGCGGCTTCGCACCTACGCCTTCATGAAGCTCGCGCGCGAGTTCGACGCGCGTTTCGAAGCGATGCTGCTCACCGGCAGAGTCTCCAAGTGGTACAGCGCCATCGGCAACGAGGGGATCACCGTCCCCGCCGGGCTGGCGCTCGAAGCCGGTGACGTCCTCTGCTCGCTGCATCGCGATGTCGGCGCGATCCTCTCGTTCTACCTCGATCCGGCTCGGGCCTTTCCGGGCTTCGGATTCGGCGCGCCGGACGGCCGCCGGGGCGAGCCCGAGGCGCTCTTCTACCGGCTCGCCTGCCAGGTGCTGGGCAAGGCGGAGGGCTTCTCGCACGGCATCGAGCGCTCCTACCACTACGGGCATTTCGACGAAGCCGCGGGGATCTCGCACGTCGGGATGATCAGCCACCTCGGAGCCATGATTCCGGTCGCTGCCGGCTGTGCCTTCGCGATGAAGAGGAACGGTGGCGATCGCGTGGCGATCAACTTCATCGGCGAAGGCGGGACCTCGACGGGCGACTTCCACGAAGCGATGAATCTAGCCGCGGTCTGGAAGCTGCCCCTGGTCCTGGTGATCGAGAACAACCGGTACGCCTTTTCGACTCCGGCCCGGCACCAGTATGCCTGTGTGCAGCTTTCTGATCGCGGGCCGGGCTACGGCATTCCTGCGCTGACGGTGAACGGCAACGACCCGGACGAGATGGCAGCCACCCTCGCCAAGGCGGTGTCGCGGGCACGGGCCGGCGGCGGGCCGACCCTGATCGAGGCGGTCGTCGGGCGATTGCGCGGTCATGCCGAGGGTGACGGTTCGATGAAGGTCGTGCCGCAGGAGGAGCTCGATCTCTATCTCTCCCGGGATCCGGTGCCGGTCTACGCCCGGCGGCTTTCGGGCGAAGGTCTGCTCGACCTCGAAACCGAGGAGCGGCTGCACGCACGTGTCGCGGAGTTGGTCGAGACCGCCATCGATCGCGCGTTGGCGGCGCCGGCGCCCGCTGCCGAGGAGGCCTTCCGGCCGGTTCTCGCCGCGTCCGGGGCGCGCATCTTTCCGCGCTGCGTCACGCCGACCTTCGCGGCGCCCTCGCCCGAGAGTCCGACGGAGGACGCAGTCCCGAACCTGGTCGAGGACTTGACCGATCTGCTGGGCAAGCCCTTCGACCCCGCACACGGCGAGGCTTCCGACGCCGATGCGGGAGAAGCGGAGGCCGCGTCAGCGATGATCGCGCTGGCCGACCCCGACATTCCGACCGCCATGGATGCCTTTACCGGCGGCGCCGTCGGTCCGACGAAGGCAGGCGAGGTCACCTATCTCGACGCGATTCACCAGGCTCTGCAGGAGGAGATGGAGCACGACTCGTCGATCGTCCTCCTGGGTCAGGACATCGCGCAGTTCGAGGGCGCTTTTCGGGTCACGAAGGGGCTGCATGCGCGATGGCCCGATCGCGTGCTCGACACGCCGATCTCCGAGAGCGGCACGCTCGGCCTCGCGGCCGGGGCGGCGCTCTTCGGGTATCTGCCGGTGGTCGAGATGCAGTTCGCCGATTTCGTCTCGTGTGGCTTCAATCAGATCGTGAACGTCATCGCCAAGCTGTTCTACCGTTTCGAGCGCCCCTGCCCGGTGATCGTGCGTCTGCCGGCAGGTGGCGGGGTGGGGGCCGGGGCCTTTCACTCGCAGAACCCGGAGGCCTGGTTCGCCCACGTCGCGGGCCTCACGGTGCTCTGCCCCGCGACCGCGGTCGACGCCAAGGGTCTGCTGAAGTCGGCTCTCCGTGGCGCCAACCCGGTGATCTTCTGCGAGAACAAGTTCCTCTACCGCCGGGTCAAGGCGACTCTGCCGGCCGGCGAGCACCTGACGCCGATCGGCAAGGCACACATCCTGCGCGCCGGTCGGGACATCACGTTCGTCGCTTACGGCGCCTCGACCTGGATCGCCATGGAGGCCGCCGAGGTACTGGCGGCGGAGGGCATCGAGGCCGAAGTGGTCGATCTGCGCTCCCTCGTGCCCTACGACGAGGAGACGGTCCTCGCCTCGGTGATGAAGACCAATCGCGCGGTCGTCGTGCACGAGGCGCAGCTGACGGGCGGCTTCGGCGGCGAGATCGCGGCGCGCCTCGCCGACCGCGCCTTCGCCTTCCTCGACGCCCCGGTCAAGCGGGTCGCCTACCCCGATCGCCCCAGTCCGTACTCGCGCATCCTCGAGCACGCCCTCTTCCCCGATCGCGACAAGCTCCTCGCCGCGGCGCGCGAAGTTCTGGCGTTCTGAGCTGGAATCGCGCCAGCCCGGCAAGTTCTCGCGACTTGGACCATGAACATTGACTATGGTACGGTTCTTTCATGGAGACGATCGCGATTTCGAAGTTCAAGGCCACCTGTCTGGCGGTCCTGGAACGGGTCCGGACAACCGGAGAGCCGATCCTCGTCACTCGCTTCGGAAAGCCGGTCGCGGAAGTTCTGCCCCCGCGGGCGGAGAGGGCAGGTAAGCGGGTCCTCGGTCAGCTCGCTTCGTCCACCAGGATCCTCGGCGACCTGATCGAACCGGCGCTTCCTGCGGACGAGTGGGAGGCGATCGGTGGCAGGAAGCGGAAATGAAGCTGTTGCTGGATACCCATGTCTGGGTCTGGTCCGCTTCGACGTCGAGCCGACTGAGTCCGCGGGCGCGCCGGACGATCGAGTCGACGGCGAACGAGATCTGGATTTCGCCCATCAGTACCTGGGAACTGATCCTCCTCAGTGATCGCGGGCGGTTGAACCTCGACCCTGACCCCATCTCATGGCTGCGAGCCGCGCTCGCCGCCGTTCCGGCTCGCGAAGCACCGCTCAACCACTCCATCGCGATCGCGAGCCGGCGTATCGACCTGCCTCATGACGACCCGGCGGACCGGTTTCTCGCCGCTACGGCGAAGGTCCTGGATCTGACGCTCGTGACCGCCGACGAACGCCTGCTCGGCTGTCGCGAGATCAAGACTCTGCGAGCGTGAAGGCGCGGATGCCGACCAGCCCGGGCGGGCCCTGGCGAACCCGGGAGATGAGCAAGGGCAACGGCTCCCTGCTCTGCTAGGGTTTGAACCCATGAGTTGGCTTACCTGGCTTGGCCTCGCCGTCCTCATCACCGCCATCGCGGCCATCACCGGCATCAAAGCCCGCGGCACGCGCCCTGTCGCCCGCACCCAACTGATGGGAGCGGCCCGGATCGTGTTGGCGCTGGGAGTCCTCCTCTTCCTCTACCTCGCCTATCGGGCGCGCACGGGCGGCTGAGGTCCAGGCGTTCTGAGCTTCCCGGTCTATCTGGAGATCGGCGGACTGCGGCTCCATCCGCACGCCGCTTTCGAACTGCTCGCCTACTTCGTCGGCTTCCGGCTCTATCTGCGCGATCGCAGGCGGCGCGGTGACTTTCTGGACTCCCCGCGTCGTTGGTGGATCGTCGCCGCCGCGGCGGCCGGCGCCGCGCTCGGCGCGCGGCTCCTGGCGCTCCTCGAATGTCCGGCGGAGCTCTGGAGCGGCGACGGCTTTCCGCTCGAGCGCCTGGCCGGCAAGTCGATCGTCGGCGCAATCGCCGGCGGCTGGCTCGCGGTCGAGGGGGCGAAGCGGCTGGGCGGGATCGAGAGCCGCACCGGCGACCTGCTGGCGATCCCGCTCGCGGCGGCGATCGCCATCGGCCGCGTCGGCTGCCTGCTCGCCGGCGCCGGCGACCGCACCTTCGGCGACGCGACGACGCTGCCCTTGGCCTTCGACTTCGGCGACGGCGTGCGCCGCCTGCCGATGCCGCTCTTCGAGAGCCTGTTTCTGCTCATCCTCGTGGTCGTCCTCGCGCGCTGGCGGACGCGCTCGCCGGCGGAGGGGGATCTCTTCCGCGGCTTCGTCGGCGCCTACTTCGGCTATCGTCTCCTCGTCGACTTCGCCAAGCACGCCGACTGCCGCTGGCTCGGCCTGTCGACGATCCAGTGGGTCGCGGTTCTGGGCCTCGCCGCCCTGGCCCCCGACCTGCGGCGCTGGCTCGCGGGCTCGGGGAGAACGAGTGTGGAGAGCGCGTCATGACAGAACGCCGAGCGCAGTCGGCCCGCAGCGGGCCGGACTGGGGAAGGGGCGTGGCCTGGTTCTGCCTGCTCGGCGTCGTCTGCGCGGCTTCGCTCTGGGCCCTGGTCTTGGTCGACTGCGCACTGACAGGTGGTGGGTGGTCGCGACCGGAGGGGCTCGAGGTCCTCTACTTGCTCGGCGTGGGCCTCGCCCCCCTCCTGCTGGCGCTGGGCGCGGTGGTCGTCCTCTGGCGAACTTCGGGGCCGCCCTTCTCGAACCCTCGCAAGAGAGACTAGCGGCGGAGTCCCGGAGCCGACGAGACCTCGCCGCGTTTCCATCCCGACTCGCGGATATGCTCCGCTGACCTTGCCGGCCGGACGAGGGAGGGGTTGGAGATGGGTTGGTTCCGCAATCTCGGCAGCGATCGCCCGTGGGCGCAGGGCTGCGTCATCGCTGGCGCTGCGACTGCCCTCGCGGCGACGAGCTGTTTTGGCTTCCTGCTCACGCTCGACATGAACAGCGGCTCTTCGAATCTCGGCGAGGTGGCGAACGTTCTCATCGCCGTCGTCTTCGGACTCTCCGCGCTCGCCGTTCCGGTGGGCTTCATCTGGTTCATCGTCGGGCTGGTGAAGAACGCCTCGAAGGGCCGCGCGCCGCAGTTGCCTCTGCCGCCGCCGCAGCCTCCGGCACCGCCGTCCGGAAGTGACGGGCAGGGATGAGCGTTCGCGTCCGGCCGTACCTCTTCTACGACGTCGCGGTGACGATCTGTTCGGTCTGCTACCGCAAGCTCGAGGGCAAGATCGTCTTCGAGGAGGGCTCGGTGTTCCTGCTCAAGAGGTGTCCCGAGCACGGCGCCGAGAAGGTCCTGGTGGCCGACGACGTCGAGTACTACCGGCGCTGCCGCGAGGTCTTCATCAAGCCGCCCGAGATGCCGGCGCGCTACAACACGCCGGTGAAGTGGGGCTGCCCCTACGACTGCGGTCTGTGCACCGACCACGAGCAGCACTCGTGCCTGTCGATCGTCGAGATCTGCGACGCCTGCAATCTCGCCTGTCCGATCTGCTACGCCGAGAGCGGGCCGCACCGGCCGCTCTTCCGGCCGCTCGCGCAGATCGAGCGCATGCTCGACGCCGTGGTACGCAACGAAGGCGAGCCCGACGTGGTTCAGATCTCGGGCGGCGAGCCGACGATCCACCCCGAGTTCTTCGAGATCCTCGACGCCGCACGGCGCCGGCCGATCCGGCATCTCATGGTGAACACCAACGGCATCCGCATCGCCGAAGACGAGGCGTTCGCTCGGCGCCTCGCGGAGTACCGGCCGGCGTTCGAGATCTATCTCCAGTTCGACTCGCTGCGCGCGGCGCCGCTCAAGGCTCTGCGCGGCGCCGACCTGCGGCGCATCCGCGAGCAGGCGCTCGAGCGGCTGAACCGGCTCGACATCTCGACGACGCTGGTGGTGACGGTCGAGAAGGGCGTGAACGACGACGAGCTCGGCGAGATCGTCGAGTTCGCCCTGGCCCAGCCCTGCGTGCGCGGGGTGACGTTCCAGCCGGTGCAGTCGGCGGGGCGGCTCGAGGGGTTCGATCCGGCGAAGCACCGCCTCACCCTGACCGAGGTGCGCCGCCGGATCCTGGAACAGAGCTCGCGCTTCCAGCCCGAGGACCTGATCCCCGTGCCCTGCCATCCCGACGCGCTCGCCATGGCCTATGCGCTCAAGCTCGGCGGCGAAGTCGTGCCGCTTACCGGCATGATCGACCCGCAGATCCTCATCGAAGGAGCGCGGAACTCGATCGTCTACGAGCGCGACCCGGCAGTGCGCGAAGGTCTCTTCAAGCTCTTCGCGACCAACCACTCCCCGGAGTCGAGTGCCGGCACCCTCAAGGACCTCCTCTGCTGCCTGCCGACGGTGGCGGTGCCGCCCGAGCTCTCGTACGCCAACCTCTTCCGCATCCTCATCGTCCAGTTCATCGACGCCCACGCCTTCGACGTGCGCTCGGTGAAGAAGAGCTGCATCCACTTCGTCCACCCCGACGACGGCCGCCTGATCCCCTTCGACACCTACAACCTCTTCTACCGCGATCAGCTCGAGAGCACGCGCCTGGAGGCGCTGCGTGCCGCGGCAATCCGCTAGCGGCGCTCCGCGCCGCAGAGGTCCGGCCGAGGTCCGATAGCCGCGCTCCGCGCCGCCGAGGTCCGCTTGCCGCTCCCGAGGCGGCATTGGAACCCCCCCCTGGTTTGCTTTATGCATGGTCGTAGGACACCCGAAAGGAGAGTCTCCATGCGCCCTCGCTTGCCCTCTTGCGCCGTCGCCCTGATTCTCATCTCTTCGCTTCCCGCCGTCGGACAAGAAGAGAGCTTCGAAGCCTCGGTCTTCGTCGAGCCCGGGGGCTCCTACTCGGAGGACGATGGACTCGATCTCGACACCGGGCTGGGCGTGGGCGCGGGCGTCGGCTGGCGCTTCGCCCAGCACTGGACGGCCGAAGCGCGCTTTACCCTCTACGACCCTGAGTCTGGCGACGCCGAGTCCTATCAACTCGGATTGCGCTACGCCTTCGGCGACACGGATGCGCGCTGGCGCCCGTTCGTGACGGGCGGCGTGCATCTTGGTCAGCGCGAGTTCCGGCGCGAGGTCGTTTGCGTCGCCGGACCCTGCCCGGATCTCGAGCAGAGCTACGACGACACTGGGCTCTTCGCCGGCGGCGGAGTCGACTGGCAGCTGAACAAGTGGTTCGCCCTGCGCTTCGAGGGCCGCCTACTGGTCTACGACTCCGAGCTCTCCGACGACATCGAGGAGGATCTCGATCTGAACGCGGGCGTCGTCTTCCGGTTCTGAACCGCCAGTTGAGCTTCGCCAGCGCCGGGCTTCTCGTCGCGTCGCCTTCGATGCTAGCCTCCCGGGTCCATGAAGACTGCCCCCGAGACGACGGTGATCGCAGCGCTCGAACGCGCGGCGAGAGAGTTCGGCGAGCGCCCGGCGCAGGCCCACCGCACAGCCGACGGCTGGGTGACGACGTCGTGGCGCGACTATTGCGACCAGATCTTCTGTGCCGCGGCCGGATTCGTGGAGCTCGGGGTGGTTCCGGGAACGGGCCTCGCCATTCTCTCGGCGAACCGGCCCGAGTGGGCGATCGCCGATCTCGCCGCGATCGCGGCGGGGGCGATCCCTACCGGCATCTTCGTCACCAACACTCCGGAGCAATGTGCCTACGTCCTGGATCACACCGAGGCGACGGTCGCGGTCGCCGACAATTCCGAGGCGTTGGCGAAGCTCCTCGCGGCACGCGGCGGGGCGCCACGCCTGCGGACCATCGTCCTCTTCGACGAGGGTGAGGTCGAGACGTCGGCCGCAACGGCCGCCACCGCAGGACACCCGGAGATCGTCACCTGGCGCCGGCTGCTCGAGCTGGGGGCGGCGGCCGGGAAGAAGATCGTCGCGGACCGCCTGGCGGAGCAACGGCCCGACGATGTGGCGACGCTCATCTACACCTCGGGTACGACGGGCTCGCCGAAGGGCGTCGAGCTGACCCATCGCAACCTCGTCTGGACGGCCTGGTGCGGCGCCCACGAAACGATCCGCATGAACCCGGAGGATCGCCAGCTCTCCTACCTGCCGCTGGCGCATATCGCCGAGCAGATGCTGACGCTCCACCTGCCGCTGCAGCATGGCGGCTGCACTTTTTACGTTGCCGCGCTCGATCGCGTTCCGGAGGCGCTGCGCGAGGTCCGGCCGACGATTTTCTTCGCCGTTCCGCGGGTCTGGGAGAAGCTCCAGTCGGCGGTCGAGAAGGCGAGCAGTGAGGCGCCGCCGCTGCGTCGGCGACTCCTCTCGTGGGCGCGCCGCAAGGCGCTCGCCGCGGGCTACGCCGCGCAGCGCGGCGAAGCGGTCGGCTTCGGCGCGGCGCTCGCCGATCGCCTCGTGCTGGGCAAGGTGCGCGCCAAGCTCGGACTTCATCGCGTCCGCCACGCGGCCTCGGCGGCGGCGCCGATCTCGCTCGGCACGCTCGAGTTCTTCCTCTCGCTGGGCGTGCCGATCTTCGAGATCTACGGTCTGTCCGAAACCTCGGGACCGGGCACGATCTCGACGCCGGGCCGCTTCCGCACCGGCTCGGTCGGCCCCGCGATGCCCGGAGTCGAGATCCGCCTGGCCGCGGACGGCGAGATCCAGATGCGCGGTCCGAACATCTTCCGCGGCTATCGCAAAGACCCGCAGGCGACCGCGTCGGCGATCGACGCCGACGGCTGGTTTCACACCGGCGACATCGGCGAGCTCTCGCAAGACGGCTTCCTGCGCATCACCGACCGCAAGAAGGAGCTGCTCGTCACCTCGGGCGGCAAGAAGATCGCCCCGGCGCCGATCGAGAACCGGTTGCGCGAGATCGAAGGGGTGGCCCACGCCGTCCTCCTGGGCGAGCAGCGCAACTACGTCGCGGCGCTCCTCACCCTCGATCCGACGGCGCTTCCGACCCTCGCAGGGCGCCTCGGTTCTCCCGCCCGATCGATCGTCGATGGCGCCCGCTGCCCGCTGCTGCGAGCCTTCTTCGGAAGCGAGATCGAGCGCGTCAATGGAGAGCTCGCGCGCTACGAATCGGTGCGCAAGTTCGAGGTGCTGCCGACGGAGTTCACGGTCGACGGCGGCGAGCTCACCCCGACCCTCAAGCTGAAGCGCAAGGTCGTGCGTCAGAAATTCGCCGCCAGAATCGAGGAGATCTACTCGCAGGGAGCTGGCTGAGCCGCCGGGCCCGGCCTGCGGGTCGCCGAGAATACCGCCTCCACCTCGATGTCCGGGGCCGCGCCCGGAAGATCATGGCTGAACGGTGCCGCCCGGGTTCGACGCGCGGAGTCGCTGGGCTGCCGCGAGCTCCCTGGCCGCGCCGGCCTCGTCGCCGATCTCCGCCAGCGCCAAACTGAGGTTCTGGTGGGCCTTGGCATTCGTGGGCGCCAGTCGAATGGCCTCCCGCAGCAGCTCGATCCCCTCGGTCATCCGCCCTGCGCGGAGCATCGCGAGCGCGAGGTTGTTGTGCGCCGGCGACGAGCTGCGATCGAGCGTCAGGGTCTCCCTGAAAACACCGATGGCATCCTCATGCCGGCCGAGCGCGAGCAGCCCCTGCCCCAGGCTGTTGCGAAGCGCGACCGCGCTCGGCGCGGCCGCGACCGCCGCCGTGAGCTCGCGCACCGCTTCCTCCTTGCGTCCGAGCTCGAGCAGGCAGTTGCCCAGGCTCCCGCGGGTGTAGGCGTCCGCCGGCTGCAAGCGCAGCGCAGTCTCGAGGGACTCGATGGCGGCTGCGTACTCCCGACGCTCGCCGAGCCGCACCCCGAGCGCGGCGTGGGCAGGCGCGTACTCGGGCCCGCGGGCGATCGCTTCGTGGTAGTGGCGCATCGCCTCACCGCTGCGACCCGCCTCGTGCAGCGCGTTGGCGAGGTTCAACTGTGCGATGGGGCTCTCCGGCTCGCCCGTGACCGTCGCGCGCCACAGCGTCACCGAATCCCGCCAGATCTGCTGTTGATTCCACGTCAGGACTGCTGAGGTACCCAGTGCGATCGCGATCCCCCCCGCGGCGAGGAGTCGAGAGCGGCGGCCACCCGCGGACACCTCGCCGATCAGGCAGACGGCCGCGAGGGCAAGGCCCAGAGTCGGAAGGTAGGTGTAGCGATCCGCGGAGCGCTGGACACCGACCTGCACCAGGCCGAGGACCGGAACGAGAAGGCCGGCGAAAGCGAGACCACCGACGGCGAGGTACGGGCGCTTGCGCCACTGCCAGACGGCGACGGCTGCCAGTCCGAGCAGGACAGCGACGGCCGAGGCGAGGGCCGCGCCGGAGGCGCCGTGCGGCAGATAGTGCGGATGGGTGTAGAGCGGCAGCAGCGTTCCGGGTGCCGGCCAGAGAGTCTTGGCGAGGTAGGCAGCGAGAGCCACCGGGGCGGCAGCGAGACGCTCGCCAACGCCGATGAGGTCGAGAGCCCGGACCGCTTCACCGCGCGCCTGCGCCACGTAAGTGACCACGGACGACGCGGCGGCGAGCAGGAGAAGCGGAAGCTTCTCCAGCAGGACCCGGTGATCGGGACGCGGCCACCGTAGGCGCTCGAACGGCCATACGTCGAGCAGGAGCAGCAGGAAGGGCAGCGTGACCGCCATCGGCTTCGAGAGCAGTGCCAGAGTGAAGGCCAAGGCCACCGCGAGAAGGCTCCCGCGCGCCGGCCGGCGCGCATGGCGTTCATAGGCGAGCAGCGCGAGAAGGACGAAGAAGGAGCACAGCAGGTCCTTGCGCTCCGAGATCCAGGCGACGTTCTCGACTCGCAGTGGGTGCAGCGCGAAGAGCGCGGCGGCTGCGGCGCTCGGCCAGAAGAGGCTGCTGAGGCGATGCAGGAGGAGGAGCAGGAGCAGCCCGTTCGCAGCATGCAGCAGGACGCTCGTCCGGTGGTGGCCGCGAGGCTCCAGCCCATAGAGCTCGCGATCGAGGGCGTGCGACATCCAGGTCAAGGGGTGCCAGTTGGCGGCGTCGAACGTGGTGAAGGCCCAGACGAGGGTCGAGGTGTCGAGGTTGCCGACGTGCGGGTTGCGCACGACGTAGATCCCGTCGTCCCAGTCGACGAAACCGTTGTCCAGAACGGGCAGGTAGACCCCCAGGATGGTGAGCGCCAGGAGGCCGTAGACGACGCTTCGAGCTGCCCGTGGAGGTGCGGGCGGCGCGGATCTCTGGCTGCTGGGCGGCTGGCGCGATGCCATCAGCGGGGGGCGTCGAGAATCACCAGGCCGAGCTCGTCGAGGTAGTCCGCGCGCAGGTCGCGCCCGATGACCGGCGCCCGGCTGACGAGGAACTGCTCCATCACTTCGGCGCGCAGGGTCGCGAAATCGGCATCGGAGGCCGGCTCGACCGCCTCGACGCGCGCCACGAGATAGGCGATCGGTTCGTCGCGGAGGCGCCGGTCGTCATAAGCCTCGACCAGGAGGGGCGCGCTCACCAGCCCGACCGGCAGCGCGAAGAGGGCCCCCGGCAGCCGGGGGCCGGCCCAGAGCGCGAGCTCGCGCTCCTCGACCCAGCCAAGGTCGCCATCCTCGAAGCGACTCGGGTCGTGCGACAGACGGCGCGCCTCGAGGGCGAGGTCGGCCTCTCCAGCCCGCACCCTTCGCGCCACGAGATCGAGGTCGTCGAACAGGGCGTTCGCGGCGGCGGGCACTGCGATCGGCACGAGGAGTCCCCGCAGTCGCCGGCGTTCGGGGCGCTCGAAAAGCGCCTTCTCGCGGACGAAGTACGCCGCCAGCTCCTCCTCCGGGAGATTCGCAGCGAGCTCGGCGAGGCGACGTTTCCGGGCCGAAACGAAGAGCGCCGCCTGGCGGGCGCGCTCGAGCCGGGCTGCCGGGCCGGGCTCGCTGGCCAGGCCTTCGCGGCGCGCCGCGTGCAGCAGCAGCGCCCGCCCGACGTCCGCCTCGAGGAGCGAGCGCAGGCTCGTCGTTCGGCGCTCGATGAAGGCCAGCGACCGCCAGCGCGCCTGGATCTCGCCGAGCCGGATAGCGCGCCCGGCGAGAGCAAAGAGCAGATCGTCCGGAGCGGCGCCGGGCTGCTCGAGGCGTTCGGGATGGAAGTCGGCGCCCGAGCCCAGCAGGAGGTCGTCGAAGGCGTGGCGGATCGCGGCGGCGACCGCGCGCTGCTCGAGATCGGCGCGCACCGCGGCCGCGAGCGCCGTGGTGTCGGGAGGGGGCGGCGCCGGCAGCCGTTCCTCGAGACGGAAAAGATGCAGGCCCGTCGAGGTGACCAGAACCTCCGACACCTCGCCGACCTCGAGGAGCGCGAGCGGACCGGAGAGTGCAGGTTCGAGGTCCGGGAGGGCGAGCGGCGCGACGAGACCGTCGAAGACAGCGGTCTGGGAGTCGGACCGCTGCCGGGCCAGGAGGCGGAAGTCGCCACCCGCCAGGACCTCGCCGCGGATCGCGCGCATCTCCTCTGCGATGCTCCGACGCTCCTCGGCGCTGGCATGCGCCGGCGTGCGCTTGAAGATCTGCCTCAGACGCAGACGTTCGGCTCCGGGCCTCGCTGCGAGATGGGCCGCGACGGCGGCGGTGACCTCCGCCTCCGAGACCGCCACCGAGGCCCGCGCCGCCACCTCCAATCGTGCCCGCCTCTCGCCGGCGAGAATCTCCTCCTCCCTGAGGGCCAGGTCGACGCGCAGCGCACTCGCCTCCGCCGGCGGGAGGAGCAGCGCCTCGGCCTCGGTGGCCCTCACGACCAGAAGGTCCTCGATCTGCCGCCGCCGGACGGCGGGAGAGGGCACCGACACCTCGAGACCGAGCTCGCGCAGGAACCGGTCGAGCTCGGTGGCCGTGACGTCGCCGAGGCGCGAATGGGCCACGACGCGCCCGCCGGGGGACAGTGTCGCGCAACCGGTCGCAAGCGAACCGAGCAGCAGGGTCAGGCAGATCAGCGGGAGTCGGGATCTCATGGCAAGTGGCATACCAGGCCGGAACGAAAACGGGCAGCCTCCTCGCGGAGACCGCCCGTCGCGGGAAGTCGTACTTCGTTCCGGTTCAGTCGACGCCGAACGACAGCAGCTCGACCGGCGTCACGGTGCCCGTCGCGCGGACGAGCCAGTTGCCCGCCAACCCGAAGCTGTCGATCGTGCCGAAGAGGCCGGTCGAGGGCACGACGGGCGGCACCGGCGGAGTGCCCGTGGCGGTCGCCGCGACCCAGGAGCGGCCAGCGGTCGCGGTCTGGTCGATCGCAGCCGGGAAGGTCGATGGGCTGACCCCGGTCGAGATCCAGCGGTCGACGACGCCGACCAGCAGGTTGAGAGCCGCCGGGAGTCCGGGTGGCGTCGTCAGGTTGTAGGCGTCGAAGGTCGTCCCGACCTGGGCGATCGTGTCGTTCTCCGTGTAGACGTGCACGGCGCCGTTCGCGGGATTGGCGTCGTTGTCGGAGTAGATCTCGATCGAAATGGCGTTGCCGACTTGCGGTGGACCGGTCGTCGCCGGATCCCAGAAGATCCGCACCTGGTCGATCTGCAGGGGCAGATCGGCAGGAGCGATGTCGAAGCGGTTGAACCACATGAACTGCGTGGCGGTGCCGGTGGCGGTGGCGTTCAAGCCGATGTTGTTCTCGTTCGTGCCGTCGTCGACCTGGTAGTCGACCGGGCTGCCCTCGGGGGCGTTGGCATTCGAAGGCCCGCCCATACCGGGCACGGCGGAGAAGGTCTCGCCAGCGGCGAGAGCCGTCCCGGTGACCGCGAACGAAAGCGCGCCCAGGCAAAACAAGGTCCGGAAAATAGGCTTCATGGGGTCCCCCCTCGGTTGATGGAATGCTGACCGGAGCATTCTCATCCCTGCAGCTCGAACCGTCAAGCCGGCCTTGGCGGCGCCTGCGACGCCTGCCGAACGCCTCCAATCGCCGGCGCCGACGCTCATCCCGACCCCGCGGGCTCGAGCGCAAACGCCAGGTGGTGCGCCAGAAGTCCGCCGACCGGATCGAGGAGATCGACTCGAGAATCCATGGAACCGGAGCTGGACGCTTCAGTCTGTCGCGCAGAACCGGTCGGCGCCCGACCCGGAAAGGTGGGGGTTCTCGCGGCCGTCTCCCTACAATGGAAGGCGACGGAGTCCTCCCGGGTTTTCACAACCCCTTCTCCAGCCACCTCAGCCCCGGGGGTCTCCTCGAGGGGACTGCATGGCGAAGACAGCTCCGAAGGCCGTTGCAACCGTCTGCGCGCGCTTCGGCCACGATCGCAAGCGACTCCTGGACATCCTGCATGCCGTCCAGAGTGAACTGGGGCAGATCGACGCTGCGACGGTCGACGCGCTCGCCGCCGAGCTCGCGATGCCCCGGGTCGACGTAGCCGGCGTCGTCTCGTTCTATTCCTTCTTCACCGACAAACCCCGCGGTCGCGTCGTCATCCGGCTGTGCAACGACGTGCCCGACCGCATGCTGGGCGCCGACCGCGTCGGCGAGGGGCTGGAGGAGGAGCTCGGTATCCGCTTCGGCGAGACGACTGCTGACGGCCTGTTCCGCCTGGAGCACACCTCCTGTATCGGCATGTCGGACCAGGCGCCGGCCGCGCTGTTCAACGACGTCGTGATCCCCAACCTCGGCCCCGGCGCCGCGCGGCGGCTGGTGCGCAAGATCCGCCAGGAGGGTGGAGAGACCGTCGCGCTCGACCTCGGACGCCTGCTGGTGAGTGAGTATGGTGACGGCGAGAACGCTCACGATCTGGTGCGCTCGCCGGTCAAGAACAACCTGCGCCGGTCGGGTGAGGTGATCTTCGCCGAGCGCGCCGGCGACGCCGGCCTCGAGAAGGCGCTCGCGATGAGTCCGGCCGAGGTGATCCGACAGGTGAAGACCGCCCGGTTGCGTGGCCGCGGTGGCGCCGGCTTCCCGACCGGTCTGAAATGGGAGTTCACGCGCGCCGCGGCGGCGGACGAGCGCTACCTCATCTGCAACGCCGACGAGGGCGAGCCGGGGACCTTCAAGGATCGCGTCATCCTGACCGAACGCCCCGACCTGCTCTTCGAGGGCATGACCATCGCCGGCTATGCCATTGGCGCGCGCGAGGGGATTCTCTACCTGCGCGGCGAGTACGCCTACCTGCGCGACTATCTGGAGGACGTTCTCGCGCGCCGGCGTGCCGCGGCGCGACTGGGGGCGGGCATCTGCGGCAAGGCCGGCTTCGACTTCGACATCCGGATTCAAATGGGTGCCGGTGCCTACATCTGCGGCGAGGAGAGCGCTCTCATCTCCTCCTGCGAGGGGCTGCGGGGGGATCCGAAGAACCGGCCGCCTTTCCCGGCCCAACGGGGTTACCTCGGCAGGCCGACCTCGGTCAACAACGTCGAAACTCTCTGCTGCGTGCCGCGAATTCTCGAACGGGGCGCCGGTTGGTTCGCCGCGATCGGTTCGAGCAAGAGCACGGGAACCAAGCTGTTGAGCATCTCGGGTGACTGCATGCGGCGCGGCGTCTACGAGGTGCCTCTCGGCACGCCGCTTTCGGCGGTGCTCGAGCTGTGCGGTGCCGGGGAGCCGATCGCGGTGCAGGTCGGCGGCCCCAGCGGCCAGATGGTGAGCCGGGCCGATTTCGGGCGCGAGATCTGTTTCGACGACCTGGCGACCGGCGGCGCGCTGGTCGTCTTCGACGCCACGCGGGATCCTCTCGAGATCGCCTCGCAGTACCTCGAGTTCTTCGTTCACGAGAGCTGCGGCTATTGCACGCCCTGCCGGGTCGGCAACGTCCTGCTCAAGGAGCGCCTCGACCGCATCTCGGTCGGCCGCGGCGAGGCGGGCGACCTCGACTACCTGCGGTCGCTGGCCGAGACCGTCAAGACCACGAGCCGCTGTGGCCTCGGCCAGAGCTCGCCCAATCCCGTTCTCTCGACGCTGCGCAGCTTTCTGCCGCTCTACCAAGCGCGGCTCGTGACGCCGGAGAACGGCCGCCAGGCGGCCTTCGATCTCGCCGCGCGCCTCGCCGAGGCCGGGGCGCTCGCCGGGCGCCAGGCGGTCGATCTCGAGTCCGGAGGGGAGCCGCGATGAGTCGCCCGCCGAGTACCCAGATGAGTGCGCAGACGAGTGCCCCGACGAGTGCCCCGACGATCAGCCTGACGGTCGATGGCCGCAGGATCGCGGCGTTGCCGGGGCAGACGATCCTCGAGGCGGCCGACGCGGCCGGCGTCTACATCCCGCGGCTCTGCTGGATGAAGGACCTGTCGCCTTTCGGCAGCTGCCGCATCTGCACGGTGCGGGTCAACGGCCGCGCCCAGGCGGCCTGCACCCAGCCGGCGGCACAGGGCATGGTCGTCGAGAACGACACCGAAGAGTTGCGTGCGCTGCGGCGCGATCTCGTCGACATGCTCTTCGTGGAGGGCAATCACTTCTGCATGATCTGCGCGAAGAGCGGCAACTGCGAGCTGCAGGCCGTGGCGTATCGCTTCGGCATCGCCGCGCCCCGGTTCCCCTTCGCCTTCCCGCTGCGCGAGCGCGACGCCTCGCATCCGGAGATCCTGCTCGATCGCGACCGCTGCATCCTCTGCGCCCGGTGCGTCCGCGCTTCGCGCGAGCTCGACGGCAAGGCGGTTTTCGGCTTCGAAGGTCGTGGCGCCGAGCGGCACCTCGCCGTGAACTCCGTCGAGGGCCTTGGCGGGACCGACGCCGAAATCACGGACCGCGCCGTTGCCGCCTGCCCGACCGGGACGCTCATGGCGAAGCGGGTCGGCTTCGCAGTGCCCGTGGGACGACGGCGCTTCGACCATCTCGCGATCGGTGCGGAGATCGAGTCGCCGGCGCCGGGTAGAGGGGGCGAATGATGGCGAAACCCAGGGTCGCGACGGTGTCGCTCTGTGGCTGCTTCGGTTGCCACATGTCGCTGCTCGATCTCGACGAACGCATCCTGCAGCTGGTCGAGCTCGTGGACTTCGATCGCTCGCCGGTGAACGACATCAAGGAGATCGCCGGGCCGGTGGCGGTCGGACTGATCGAGGGCGGCTGCTGCAACGCGGAGAACGTCCGGGTCCTGCGGGAGTTCCGCAGACAGTGCCGGATTCTGGTGTCGGTCGGCGACTGCGCGATCGACGGCGGCGTGCCGGCGTTGCGCAACATGGTGCCGCTGGCGGAGTGCCTGCGCGAAGCCTACGTCTGCGGGCCCAGCGTCGACAATCCGGGCGGCCTCATTCCGGGCGACCTCGAGCTCCCGCTGCTTCTCGACAGGGTCGTTCCCGCCCATGAAGTGGTCAAGATCGACCACTTCCTGCCGGGCTGCCCACCCTCCGCCGACGCGCTCTGGACGGCGCTCACGGCGCTCCTCGCGGGCAGGTCTCCCGAGCTGCCTTACGAGCAGGTCAAGTACGACTGAGGTGAAGGGGAGCTCCATGGTCAGTCCGAGCAGCAGGCGCATCGTGATCGAGCCGCTCACCCGCGTCGAGGGACACGGCAAGGTCACCATCCTCCTCGACGAGAGCCATCGCGTGCAGAGCGCCCGGCTGCACATCGTCGAGTTTCGTGGTTTCGAGCGCTTCATCCAGGGACGCCCGTTCTGGGAGCTCCCGGTGCTGGTGCAGCGCCTGTGCGGAATCTGTCCGGTGAGCCATCACCTCTGCGCGGCGAAGGCGGTGGACGGCATCCTCGGCATCGACCAACTGACTCCGGCCGGCGAGAAGATGCGCCGCCTGATGCACTACGGCCAGATCTTCCAGTCCCATGCCCTGCACTTCTTCTATCTCGCGGCGCCCGACCTGCTGTTCGGTTTCGACGCGCCGGTCGCGAAACGCAACATCGTCGGCGTCATCCAGGAGCACCCCGGTCTCGCTCTCCAGGGCGTGAAGATGCGCCAGTTCGGTCAGGAGGTCATTCGGGCCACGGCAGGAAAGAAGATCCACGGCACCGGTGCAATCCCCGGAGGCATCAACAAGAGCCTGTCGCTGCCGGAGCGCGACTCTCTGCTCGCCGACCTCGACCCGATGCTGGCCTGGAGCCGCGAGGCCGTCGCGCTGGCGCGCGACTACACGCTGCGCAACTTCGAGGAGCTCGCAGGCTTCGGCTCCTTCGACTCGAATCACGTCGCGCTGGTGCGCGCCGATGGCGCGATGGATCTCTACGACGGGAAGCTCTCGGCGGTCGATCGCCAAGGCGCGACGATTCTCGATCAGGTCGATCCACAGGATTACCTCACGGTCGTGGCCGAGGAGGTTCGTCCCTGGTCGTACATGAAGTTCCCCTACCTGAAGCAGCTCGGTGCCGCCGAGGGCTGGTTCCGGGTGGGACCGCTGGCGCGGCTCAATGTCTGCAGCTTCATCGGGACACCGGAGGCCGAGGCGGCGCGGAGCGAGTTCTTCGCCGCGGTCGGCGGCCGGCCGTGCCACATGACGATGGCCTATCACTGGGCTCGGATGATCGAGCTGCTGCACGCGGCGGAGGTCATCGCCGGGCTCCTTCACGACGCAGATCTGCAGAGCGACGATCGGGTCGCCCCGGCCGGTGCGCGCCGAAGCGAATACGTGGCCATGCTCGAGGCGCCCCGCGGCGCGCTCACGCACCATTACAAGGTCGACGAGAACGACCTGGTGACGATGGCGAACCTCATCGTGTCGACGACCTGTAACAACGAGGCGATGAACCAGGCCGTGGGCCGGATCGCCGAGCAGCAGCTCGCGGGCCGGGCGGAGATCAGCGAGGGGCTTCTGAACAGCATCGAGGTGGGCATTCGAGCCTACGATCCGTGTCTGTCGTGCGCGACCCACGCGATCGGACAGATGCCGCTCGAAGTCACCCTGGTGGATGGCGATGGGTCGGTGCTCGACCGGCGGGCGAGGCCGTCGTGAGCGCGCCGCCGACTCTCGTTCTCGCCTGGGGAAATCCCGGCCGGCGCGACGACGGTCTCGGCCCGGCGTTCGCGGCGGCCATTGCGGCGCGGCGTCTGCCGCAGGTACAGGTGGAGTCCGGCTACCAACTCCAGATCGAGGATGCCGCGCAGCTGGCCGGCTGCGGACGGGTGTTCTTCGTCGACGCCGAGCGCTGCGGCAGCGCCCCGTTCCGGCTCCGGCGGATCGAGCCCGAGGCCGGCGGCATCGGATTCACCAGCCACAGCGTCTCGCCGGGGCGCCTGCTGGCGCTCGGCCGCGATCTCTTCGGCGCCTGTCCGGAGGCCTGGCTGATGGGCATCCGCGGCTACGACTTCGACGATTTCGGCGAGGAGCTCACGACGGCCGCGCGAGCGAACCTCGAAGCCGCGATCGCCGCGGCGGCGGGCGCCCTGGCGCGCGGGGACGGGGGCGGAGGGTCGCGGTGCGCCGCCATGCCGGCGGCGGAACGACGAGGCGAACCATGACAGTAGAGCCAGCGGTGATTCTCTGCGTCGATGACGACCCGGACATCCTGTCCTTCCTGCGCACGGTGCTCGAGGGCGCGGGCTATGCCTTCGTCGGCGCGGCAAGTGCCGAGGCCGGGTTGCGCGCCTGGCGCGAGCGGGCGCCGAATGCGGTGATCGTGGACCTCATGATGGAGGAGGTCGACTCGGGGGTCAGCCTGACGCGCGAGCTGCGCGCTCTGGGCTGCCGGGCGCCGATCTTCCTGCTGAGCTCGGTCGGCGACAGTCTGAATCTGATCACCGAAGCGGCGCTGCTCGGGTTGGCCGGCGTCTTTCAGAAACCGCTCGCTCGCCAGCACCTTCTCGCGGTGCTCGCCGCCGCCCTCGCCGAAGCACCCGTCGACTGAGCGTCGCTCAGCCGACGGCAATCTCCGGCGTCACGGGTCGCACAGGTGCCGGTCGCGCGGGCACGCGGCTCCGGCGCACCGGCAGGTCGATGGTCACGCTGGTGCCGCGCCCTTCGGCGCTGTCGACGCGGATCCGCCCATGGTGGCGCTCGACGGTCTGCTTGACGAGGGCGAGCCCGAGGCCGGTTCCCGCGGGCGAGTGCTGCTTGGCGTTGGCGGCACGAAAGAACTCCTGAAACAGCCGCCCCTGCTCGCGCTCGGGGATGCCGATGCCGGTGTCGCGCACGCGGATCCGTACCTCGCCCGGTTCGCCGCGCTCGAACCGTACCCGGACCTCGCCGCCCGGGAGGGTGTACTTGAGGGCGTTCGAGACCAGGTTCTGAAGCATCTCCTCGAGCAGGTCGACACCGCTCGCCACCGGGGGAAGGCCGGGCTCGACGGTGACTTCGAACTGCAGGCCCCTCCGCGCGGCCTCGTCGCGGAAGGTGCGCTCGGTTTGATCGGCGAGCAGGGCAAGGTCGACGACCACGTCGGGAATCTCCCGGCTGACGTCGCGGGTCCTGGCGATGGTGAGCAGTTGGCCGATGGCGCGGTCGAGAGCCTGAAGCCGCTCTTCGACGCGGCGCAGGTGGTCCGCCTGCGTTTCGTTCACCGGGCCGAGGACTCCGCCGGCGACGAGGTCGAGCATCGAGAGGCCCGCCGCGAGAGGGGCGCGCAGGTTGTGGGCCACCTTGAGCATGAACTGGGTTCGCTCGGCCATCAGATGCTCGATCGCCTCGTTGGCCTGAGCGTCCTCGATGGCGAGCGCCACCAGGTCGGCGGCGAGGCGCAGGAACTCGCAGTCGCGGTCGCTGAACCGGTCGGCCGTCGGCGCGTAGATGCCGAGGGTCCCGATCACCCGCGATTCGACCTTGAGCGGCGCCAGCACCGCCGAGCGGAAGCCGAGCGGGGCGAGCTCGCTCTTGTGCTGCTGGGCGGGATCGCCGCCGATGCGGCCGTGCACGAGCGTCTCGCCTTCGAGGATGCGCCGGTTGAGCGGGCTCTGATCGACCCGGATGACGGTTTTCGCGACCAGCTCGCGAGGCAGCCCGTGCGCCGCCACGTAGCGCAGGGTCTTGCCGTCTTCGGAGAGGAGCTTGACCGCGGCTGCCGGGACGTCGGTCACCCTGGCGAGATCGCGGACAACGGCTTCCAGCTTGGGCGCGAGATGACGCTCGGCGCCGATCGCGCGCACCATCGCATAGAGGCTGTTGAGCCGGGTATTGAGGTCGGCGAGCTCGGTGGAGGCGGCGCCGAGCTCGTCGACGCGGCCACGGAGCTGCCGCATGATGCGGGAGACCATCGTCGCGGTGAGAAAGAGCGTGGCCGTGAGCACGAGCAGATGGACGGTCGCCTGAGCCGGGCGGTCGAGCTGGAGGAGCGGCTGGCCGCGCAAGCCGATCCCCTGGCTGGGGAGCCAGCCCGCGACGTCGAGCCCGTGGATCGCCCAGAGTCCGGCCGCCGCCAGCGCCGCGAAGAGATGCGCCGTGCCGGGAGAGAATTGCACCGCGCCGACGATGACGTGGAAGAGCAGGAACAGCGCGAGCGGGCTCGCGGCGCCGCCGGTCAGATGAACGAGAAGGAGCATCGCCGCATAGTCGGCCAGAACCTCGCACACCACCACCCGGCGCTCGAAGCGCGGATCGGCGGCGAGCGCCTGCGCCCAATGGGCATAGACCCAGGCGAAGAGCGCGTTGTAGGCGAGGCTGGCGGCAGCGATGAGCAGAATCGGGGTGGCGCGCAGCTCGAATCCGAACGCCCTGGCGATCCCGACGCCCACCGCCATCAGCGGACCGACCGCCCAGCGCAGGCGGATCTGCCAGAGCGCGCGCCGGCCCCAGAGCTGCGGCAGCGCGCGCGCGACTTCGCTCTCCGCCTGTCGGCCGGTGGCTGGGGGCTGGGCGGTCACGGTCCGGCTCTGGAGATTCGGGGCTGCATGGCGGACGGGATCCTCCGCACGCGGGTCGATCTCGCCACTGGATTCGTGGCCACGGTTTCATGGTGCACGAGATCGCCAGCGGCCGCAATACCCGATTCGGGCGGGCGCGGGAGGCGCCGGAGCGGTGAGGTGCACCCGTCCGTCGTCGGCTCGAGAGTCTCGGGGGTGTGCTAGGTTCGCACGCGGAGACCCCGCCATGGACCCGTTTGCCTGCCGTCGCTGCGCGCGGCTCGCTGTGCTCGTGCTGCTCGTCGCCCACCCGACCCGCGCGGGCGTCGATCCGATCCTCGTCGACGACTTCGAGTCCGGCGACTCCTGCCTCTGGGGAGTCGGTCCCGAGACCTGTCCCGGCTTCGCGGTCACGACACCCCCCCTCCTGGTACAGCCCGGGGAGGAGGCCGTGTTCTGCTACTACTTCCACACGGGCAACCCGGCAATCCAGGGCGTGCGTCGCATCGTTTCGTCGATGGAAGACAAGACCCGCTACCTCTCGCTGCTCACCACCCACGATGCGCTGGGCAATCCGGTGGACGTCCAGCCTCCCGGAACGCTCTCCACCGCGGGCTGCACCTGGTTCGGCCCCAATGAGAACTCGCGGCGGATCTACACCGCCCATGGCCTCGAGGAGGAGCTCCTGTTGCCGACCGATGACGGTGCGGGCGATCCGCTGGCGCTCGAGTTCCTCGCCGGCCAGCCGGCCGTTCTGGTCGCGCATGTTCTCAACGACACCGTCGATCCATTGACGACGGCGGTAACCCTCACCGCCTTCGCCCACGCGTCCGGGGTGGTCTACACCAAGACCGCCACCCTGACGACGGTCGACACCTTTCTCACGATCCCGACCGGTGGAGTGACCGTCACGACGGAGACTTGTCCGGTGCCGTCGGCGGTGAAGTTCTGGTGGTTCTCCACCCACACGCACGGCCTCGCGCAGCAGGCCGCGCTGCGCAACGGCGCCTCGGACCTGGTCGTCTCGACGAACTGGTTGGCGCCAGCGGTCACCGCTTTCGGCCCGCCGGACTTCTACGAGTTCGACCCGGGCGAGCCGATCACCTACCGCTGCGAGTACCTCAACAACTCCGGCCAGACGGTCGTCTTCGGTGAGAGCTATTTTGGCGACGAGAACTGCACCGGACTCGCCTACTTCTTTCCGGCGAACGCTCCGCGCACCTGCATCAACAGTACCCTGCTTCCCTAGACAGGAAGGCGCTCTTCAGCGGGCACCGGCGAGCTCTGCGCTCCCAGCCGGACTTTCGGCCGCCAGCAGAATCGCCGTCTCGAGGTCGCGCCAGATGTCGGCGGGGTCTTCGATGCCGACGGAGAGGCGCAGGAGCCCGGGGGTGATGCCCTCGGCGGCGAGCGCCGCCGGGTCGACCAGGCGGTGGGTGAGGCCCGCCGGGTGCTCGATCAGGGTGTCGGTCGAGCCGAGCGAGACCGCCGGTGTGGCGAGCTTCACGTTCTGCAGGATCCGCCGCGCCGCCGCCGCGCCACCCGCCACTTCGAAAGCGAGGATCGCACCGGGGCCGCTCATCTGGCGCCCCACGAGCCCCAGCGGGTCGCCTCCGGGAAGGCCCGGGTAGAGGACGCGCGTGACGCCGGGATGGGCGGCGAGCTTCCGGGCCACGAAGGCGGCACTCTCCTGCGCACGCCGCACCCGCAGCGGCAGGGTCGGGAGGCTCCGGTGCAGCAGATAGGCCGCCCAGGGGTGGAGGAGCGACCCGGTGAGGATGCGCACCTGGCGCAGTCCCGCCGCGGCCGGCTCGCTGCAGGCGACGACGCCGGCGATCACGTCGCCGTGCCCGGAGAGGAACTTGGTCGCGCTGTGAATGCTGTAGGTCGCGCCATGGGCGAGCGGCCGCTGCAGGACTGGCGTGGCGAAGGTCGAGTCGACGGCGACCGGCACCGTTCCAGCCTGGCGCACGACCGCCTCGATGTCGACCAGGGAGAGCGTCGGGTTGCCTGGAGTCTCGATGAGGACGAGAGCGGTGTCGGGGCGCAGGGCTCCTGTGACCTCGTGCCTACCGACGAAAGTCGCTTCGATGCCGAGGATGCCGGAGGCCACGAGGTGGTCGGTGCCGCCGTAGAGCGGGCGTACGGCGACGACATGCCGGCCCTGGGCGCAAGCGGCGAGCAGGACGGCGCTGATCGCCGCCATGCCGCTGCCGAAGGCCACCGCCTGTTCTGCCCCCTCGAGGAGGGCGAGACCCTCTTCGAAACGTGCCACGGTCGGATTGTGCAGGCGGCCGTAGATCGGCGTCGCCGCGGTGGCGGCCCCGGCGGCGAAGGCGTCGAGCGCTCCGGTCGCCTGGTCGAGATCCGGGAACGGATAGGTCGAGGAGAGGTCGATCGGCGGTGCATGCACTCCGAGCGCGGCGAAAGAGTCGCGCCCGGCGTGAGCGGCAAGGGTGTCGACAGATTCGCTCGAATGCCGCATAGAATTCGTCTCCATGAATGACTCACAGAGTAAACGGCGGCCCACAGCAAGTCCATCGAATCTTCTGCGGAAGACTGCGGATGCGGGCAAGCTCGACCGAATCGATCGCGAGATTCTGGCGGCGCTCGCGAACAATGCGCGGCTGTCGAACAAGGAACTGGCGGCGAAAGTGGGGCTCGCTCCGTCGTCGGCGCTCGAGCGCTTCCGCCGCCTGACCCGCGAGGGCTGGCTGCGGGGCTTCCATGCCGATGTCGATCCGCGGGCCTTCGGCCTCGGTCTCGAGGCGATGATCTCGGTCCGCCTGAAGCAACACTCGCGCGACCAGTTCGAGGCCTTCCGACTCTACGTACAGACCCTGCCGGAGGTCGTCGCGGCGTATCACATGGCGGGCGCCAACGACTTTCTGGTACATGTACGCGCACGCGACGCGGAGCACCTGCGGGACTTCGCGATCGACGCCTTCACGACCCGCCCGGAGATCGGGCACCTCGAAACCGCGCTGGTCTTCGAGCACCTGCGGGGCGGGGCGCCGATCTGGCCGGAGTGAGATCGGGGGGCGGTGCTATGTTGTGCCGGAGGTGGCCGATATGCCCTTGAGACCCCTGCAGTGGCTGCCGATCGTTCCTCTGCTGCTCGTCCTCCCCGGAGCGCCGCCTGCTGCGGCCGGCGGCATCCTGATCTTCGACGACGGCTTCGACACCGGCGACAGTTGCGCCTGGACTCTCGGACCGTCCTCCTGCCTGGGAGCGGGATTCCAGATCGACACTCCCGAAGTCCTCATCGGCCCGGGCGAAGAGATTACCTACTGCTACTACTTCGAGACCCCGAACGCGGAGCCGATCGGCGTCCATCGCTGGGCGCTCTCTCTGGGCTCGGTGACGCACGACGTGACGCTCTTCGCGACCTACGGTGCGGCGTGGGTGCCGGCCGTGCGGCAGGCGGCCGGCACGCTCTCCGCGGTCGATTGCGGCTTCGTCGACAGCGCCGTCACCAACACGACGGCGCTCTGGATGTATGCCGCGCACAGCTCCTTCGAGCAGCTGCTCCTGCCGGCCGACGACGGCGCCGGGACGCCGCTCGCCGTCGAGCTCGCCGCGGGTCAGCCGCTCTTTCTGCAGATGCACTTCAAGAACCCCACGGGGGTGCAGATCGCCAATACCGTTACGCTCGAGGCGGAGGCCTTCGAGGTCGGAACGGTCTACACGAAGACCGCGAGCTACCTCGCCTTCAACTTGTCCATCAATGTGCCGGCAACCACGAGCGGCAGCACCGCTTCCGGCACCTGCGCGACACCGCCGGGAGCGAAGTTCTGGATGCTCACCACCGAAACCCACCACTTCGCCACCGAGGCGACGATCCGCGACGGGGTCGCACCGCTCGTGGTGACCAGCGACTGGCAGAACCCGGCCCTTACGACCTTCTCCGGACCTTCGTTCTATACCTTCTCGCCCGCCGGCTTGACCTACGAGTGCACCTACGACAACGACACGGGCTCCACGGTCAACACCGGCAACGACCCGGTGCTGGACGAGAACTGCGCCGGTATCGGCTATTTCTTTCCGGCGACCCGACCGCTGCTCTGCCTGGATTCCACCGGCCCGCTCTAGCCCGACCTGTGCAAGAAGCTCCGTCCCGCAGCAGGAGTACTCATGCATAGGTCGGGCTAGGTCCAGATCGCTTTCCGAATCCGAAAAAGAAAAGGCCCCGGAATGGCTCCGGGGCCTTCGTTCATCTTGCGCCCGCCGCGCCCGCTGAGGTCGCGGCGGGGAACCTGCCGTGCTTCAGTGGCTGGTGACTTCCTTCTCGCCGCTGTGGATCCGCATGCCGTAGAAGCTCCGGTAGACGAAGAACAGCGCGACGGCGAGGAAGCCCGCGGCGAGGAACTGCGTCAGGGTGTGCTGCCCGGCAGCGGTCATCTCCACCGCGAGCTCGACGGCCAGGAGGCCGAAGAGGGTGGTGAACTTGATCACCGGGTTCATGGCCACCGACGAGGTGTCCTTGAACGGGTCGCCGACCGTGTCGCCGACGACCGTCGCGGCATGAAGCGGCGTGCCCTTCTCCTTGAGCTCCACTTCGACGATCTTCTTGGCGTTGTCCCAGGCGCCGCCGGCGTTGGCCATGAAGATCGCCTGATAGAGGCCGAAGATGGCGATCGAGATCAGGTAGCCGATGAAGAAGTAGGGCTCGAAGCAGGCGAACGACAGGGTACAGAAGAAGACCACCAGGAAGATGTTGAACATGCCCTTCTGCGCGTACTGGGTGCAGATCTCGACCACCTTCTTCGAGTCCGCGACCGAGGCCCGTCCGGCACCGGCATCGAGCTTGATGTTCTTCTTGATGAACTCGACCGCGCGGTAGGCGCCGGTCGAGACCGCCTGGATCGAAGCGCCCGTGAACCAGTAGATCACCGCGCCGCCGATCACCAACCCCAGCAGGAAGGGCGAATGCATGAGCGACAGCTTCTCCATGTCGACCGTGAGGCCCTTGGTCAGCATGACGATGATCGAGAAGATCATCGTCGTCGCACCGACCACCGCGGTGCCGATGAGCACCGGCTTTGCGGTCGCCTTGAAGGTGTTGCCGGCGCCGTCGTTGGCTTCGAGGAAGTCCTTGCCCTTCTCGAACTGCGGCTTGAAGCCGAAGTCCTTCTGCAGCTCGGCCTCGATGCCGGGGATGGCTTCGATCTGCGACAGCTCGTAGACCGACTGCGCGTTGTCGGTCACCGGGCCGTAGGAGTCGACGGCGATGGTCACCGGACCCATGCCGAGGAAGCCGAAGGCGACCAGGCCGAAGGCGAAGATCGCCGGCGCCAGCATCAGCACGCCCAAGCCCATGGTGGCGATCCAGGCCGCGATGCCCATCAGGCCGACGATGGTGAGGCCCATCCAGAAAGCCGAGAAGTTTCCAGCCACGAGTCCGGCGAGGATGTTGAGCGACGCGCCGCCCTCACGCGAGGCGATGACGACCTCCTTGACGTGCCCCGACTCGGTCGAGGTGAAGATCTTGACCAGCTCCGGGATGATCGCGCCGGCGAGGGTGCCGCAGGTGATGATCGTGGCGAGCTTCCACCACAGCGTGCTGTCACCGCCGAGCTCCGGAACGAGCGCCTTCGAAGCCACGTAGGTGACGATGACCGAAATGATCGAAGTCAGCCAGACGAGCGAGGTGAGCGGCGCCTCGAAGTTCATCTTGTCGGCGTTCTGGTACTTCGCCTTGGCGATCGCTTCGTTGATCCAGTAGGAGACGGCCGAGGTGCCGACCATCAGGATACGCATGACGAAGATCCAGACCAGGAGCTGCACCTGGACGACCGGATTCGCGACCGCGAGCAGGATGAAGGTGATGAGCGCGACACCGGTGACGCCGTAAGTCTCGAAGCCGTCCGCCGTCGGGCCGACCGAGTCGCCGGCGTTGTCGCCGGTGCAGTCGGCGATGACGCCGGGGTTCCTGACATCGTCTTCCTTGATGTTGAAGACGATCTTCATGAGGTCGGCGCCGATGTCGGCGATCTTGGTGAAGATGCCGCCGGCGATGCGCAAGGCGGCTGCTCCGAGAGATTCTCCGATAGCGAAGCCGATGAAGCACGGGCCGGCGAAGTCACCGGGGACGAAGAGCAGGATCGCCAGCATGATCACGAGCTCGGTCGAGATCAGGAGCATGCCGATCGACATTCCGGCCTTGAGCGGAATGGCGTAGGTCGGGAAGGGCTTGCCGCGCAGCGACGCGAAGGCCGAACGGGAGTTCGCGAAGGTATTGATCCGGATGCCGAACCAGGCGACGCCGTAGCTGCCGGCGATGCCGATCAGGCTGAAGGCGATGATGAGAGCGACCTGATTGAAGGCGAAGTGCCGCAGGTAGCCGAAGTAGACGACGATGATCGTGGCGATGAACGCCCACAGGATCATGATGAACTTGCCCTGGGTCTGGAGGTAGGTCTTGCACGTCTCGTAGATGAGCTCGGAGATCTCACGCATCGAGTTGTGCACCGGCATGTTCTTCAACTGCGTGTACATCACCAGGCCGAAGAGGAGGCCCAGCAGGCAGACGAAGAGGCCGAACAGCAGCAGGGTCGAGCCCGCGACGCCGAGGAACGAGACGCTCCCCAGATCAGGGAGCTTCAGCTCCGCCTCGCTGGCGTGGCCGGGAGTGGCGCCGAAAACGGCGACCAGGGCGAGGAGGGCGAGAACCACTCGGCCTCCGCGCGGGAAACGACGCATCCAGGAATGCATGACTCCTCCGTTCGAGACTGCCCCGGCCCCTTAAGGGGGCGGAGCTTGAGTTTGCGGGCGGTCTCGGGGCCGAGCCGCGCCAGCTGCAAAAAAATCCTTGGGATCGCACTGAAAGCTGCCCTGGCCGGAAAGAGGGCCAAGGCTTCGAAAGGGCCCGTCCATGGGCTTCGAACCGGAGAATTCTAGCCGAAAGCGGCAGGGCGAGGCGAGCGCCCCCGGGAGGGGGCGATTCGGCCCCGCCGGCCTTCGACTTTTGGGCTCCGAGTGGTAGCCTCCGCCCGTTTTCCAAGGGTAGAGAGGAAGCGCCGGCGCCGCCGAGTTACCTGGAGAGGGAGGTCGCATGTCGAAGCATGAGGCGAAACAGGAATGGGGCACGCGGGTGGGGGTGATCCTCGCCGTCGCGGGTTCGGCGGTCGGGCTGGGGAACTTCCTGCGCTTCCCCGGTCAGGCGGCCGCGAACGGCGGCGGCGCCTTCATGATCCCGTACTTTTGTGCCCTGCTCCTGGTCGGCATTCCAATCGGCTGGGCGGAGTGGACGATGGGGCGTTACGGCGGCCGCAAGGGAATGCACTCGGCGCCGACCATCCTGGGGGTCTTCGGGGGCGGCGGCACCTTCCGCTACCTCGGGATCATCGGAGTCCTCATCCCCCTCGCCGTCTCCTTCTACTACACCTACATCGAGGCCTGGTGTCTGGGCTATTTCTGGCACTATGTGACTGGCGGCATCGGGGTGGACGCCGCGGCGCCGGTCGCCGAGCAGGCGGCCTCCGCCGGCGCCTTCTACAACACCTTCACTGGCCGCGAGGCGAACGGCGTCCTTACCGGCGGCTCGCTCGAGACCTTCATCTTCTGGGCGATCACCTTCGGCATCAACATCTGGCTGGTCTTCCGCGGCATCTCGAAGGGGATCGAGAAGTTCGTCTCCTGGGCGATGCCGGCGATGGCGGTCTGCGCGCTCATCGTCCTGGTGCGCGTCTTGACCCTCGGCACCCCCGATCCGGCGAATCCGGACCAGAATGTGCTCAACGGGCTCGCCTACATGTGGAACCCGAACTTCGAGGCTCTCTCCAACCCGCAGACCTGGCTCGCCGCCGCCGGACAGATCTTCTTCTCGCTCTCGGTCGGCTTCGGCGTGATCATCAACTACGCCTCCTACATGAAGAAGAAGGACGACGTCGTGCTCTCGGGGCTTACCGCCTCGGCGACCAACGAGCTCTTCGAGGTCGGCTTCGGCGGCCTGATCACCATCACCGCTTCGTTCGTCTTCCTCGGCACCGCCAACATGATCGGCGCCGTTCAGGGCGGCACCTTCGGTCTCGGCTTCACCACCCTGCCGGTGGTCTTCGCCCACATGGGGGCGTTCGGCAACATCGTCGGGGCGATCTGGTTCTTCATGCTCTTCCTGGCCGCGATCACGAGCTCCATCTCGATGTACCAGCCGTCGCTCGCCTTCTTCCAGGAGGCGCTCGGCTGGGGGCGCAAGCAGTCGACCTCGCTCCTGGTCGGCATCTGCCTCGTGGGCTCCTTCCTGGTCATGTACTACAGCCGGGGCGGCATCTTCTGGTCGACGATCGACGACTGGGTCGGGACCTTCCTGATCTTCGTCCTGGCGATGATCCAGATCATCGCCTTCAGCTGGATCTTCGGCATCGAGAAGGGGTGGAAGGAGGCGCACTTCGGGGCGCAGATCCGCATCCCGGGCTTCTACAAGTTCATTATGAAATACGTGACGCCGACCTACTTGCTCGTGGTCTTCATCGCCTTCTGCTGGCAGAACCTCGGTTCCTGGCTGAAGTCGGTCGCCGACGAACCGTTGCGGCAGGGGGCGGTCGGGCTGATTCTGGCGACGGCGCTGATCCTCGTCGTCTGCACCTTCCTCGGCACGAAGCGGTGGCGGGCCGCGGGCCTGGACATCGACGGCAAGCATGCCCCGAACGACTGACAAGGAGAGCGCGAAATGACGATCCTGGGTTGGGTTTTTCTCCTCTCGTCGACCGCCTTCGTCTGGGGTCTGACCGGCTGGTGCTACTACAAGGTCTTGACCGTCAAGGAAGAGATCGAGATCCCGCCGGCCGCGCTCGGCGGCTGAGTGTCGCGGCGGACCGTCCGGCTTGCGCAGCGGACGGATCGGATCGATGGTAGAAGGGGGCTCATGCGAGCCCCCTTTTTTCTTGCCCTGCTCACGCTGCCGACCGTCCTCACCCTGACCGCGGCGCCGGCCGAAGCCGACCTCTCCGGCGTCGAGCTCCGGCTCCTTGCGAGCGGGCTCAGCGATCCGGTGGCGATCGCCCATGCGGGCGACGACCGCCTGTTCATCGTCGAGCAGCGCGGGCGGATCCGCATCTTCGCCGACGGCGTCGTGCAACCGGGGAGCTTTCTCGACCTCTCCTCGCGGGTTCTCTCCGGCGGCGAGCAGGGTCTCCTCGGGCTCGCCTTTCATCCGCGCTACGCCGAGAACGGGTACCTGTTCGTCAACTACACCCGGGAAGGGGACGGCGCGACGGTGATCTCCCGCTTCCGCCGCTCGACCGGCGATCCGGGCCGCGCCGAGGCCGGCAGCGAGGCTACCCTGCTGGTGATCCCGCAGCCCTACTCGAATCACAACGGCGGCGACCTCGCCTTCGGACCCGACGGATTCCTCTACGTCGGCATGGGCGATGGCGGCTCGGGGGGCGACCCCGACTGCCGCTCGCAGAACCGCAACGACCTCCTGGGCAAGATGCTGCGCCTCGACGTCGACAGCCACGCCGCGAGCGCGCCCTACTACGCCTCACCGCCGGACAATCCGTTCGCCGGCACGGCCGGCGCGGACGAGATCTGGGCGGTGGGCCTGCGCAATCCGTGGCGATTCTCCTTCGACCGCACGACGGGCCGGCTCTACATAGCGGACGTCGGGCAGAGCTCCCGCGACGAGATCGACATGGTGCCGTTCAACCACGGTGCCGTGGCCAATTTCGGATGGAAGATCATGGAAGGGAGCGCGTGCTACTCGCGCGACGCCTGTCCCGGCTCGACCCCGGTTTGCGGTTCGCCCGACCTCATCCTGCCGATCCTCGAGAACCTCCTCGCCGACGGAAACTGTGCGGTCATTGGCGGCTACGGCTACAGCGGGCATCGCCTTCCGGACCTCGACGGGCGGTATCTCTTCGGAGATTTCTGCTCCGGCCGGATCTGGGCCACGACCTGGAACGGGGCCGGATGGAACCGCGAGGCGTTTCCCTTCACACTCCCGGGACTTACGACGTTCGGCGAGACCTCGGTGGGTGAGATCGTGCTGGCGACGCAGGGCGGCGAGCTCTACACCCTGGAGAGGACGCCCCTCGCGGCCTGCGTCCCGGGCCTGGGGCGCGTCTGCCTGATCGATGGGCGTTTCCAGGTGGAGGTCTCCTTCCGCGACTACCGGGGATTCCGCGACGACGCGCTGCCGGTCACGACCGGCAGCGACTCGACCCTGCTCTGGTTCTTCTCCCCGGCGATCTGGGAGCACCTGGTCAAGGTGATCGACGGCTGCAGCCTGAACGGCCACTGGTGGGTCTACGCCGCCGCCGCGACCGACGTCGAGTACGTCCTGCGCGTGACCGATACCCTGCACCACCGGGTCCGCGAATACCCCAACACCCTCGGCAACCGCGCCCCCGCGCTCACCGACTCGACGGCCTTCGCCACCTGCCCGTAGCGTAAGAAGCGGGCGCGATGGGCGTTGTCTCTTCGACAGGATCGGAGAGGTGCGCGCATGCTGGAGATTCAGAACCTCGTCAAGGTCTATCCCGGGGGGGTGGCCGCTCTGCAGGGCATCTCGTTGCGGATTCCGCGCGGGATGTTCGGGCTGCTTGGGCCCAACGGTTCGGGCAAGTCCACTCTGATGCGGATTCTCGCGGGGCTTCTCGAGCCCTCTGCGGGGCGAGTGCTGTTCGATGGCACCGACATCGTGGCCCAGCCCGAGCGCATCTGGCCGCAGCTCGGGCATCTCCCGCAGTCGTTCGGCTTCTATCCGAACTCGACCGGCGAGGCGATGCTGCGGCACATGCTGCAGTTGAAGGGCGTCGCGGCGCCGCGCGGCCTCGCGGCACTCACCGCCGAGCTCCTGGAGCGGGTGAATCTCACCGCGGCGGCTCGTCGGAAGGTGAGGACCTACTCGGGCGGGATGCGGCAGCGGCTCGGCATCGCGCAGGCGATCGCCGGCGATCCGGCGCTCATCATCGTCGACGAGCCGACGGCAGGTCTCGATCCGGAGGAGCGCGTGCGCTTCTACCGGCTCCTCGCCGAGCTCGCCGAGACGCGGACCATTCTGCTTTCGACCCACATCGTCGAGGACGTCGCGATGCTCTGTCCGCGCTTCGCCGTCATCCGCCAGGGCCGCCTGCTCGCGACGACCACACCGGGTGAGGCGCGCGAGCTCCTCGTCGGGACGATGTACGAGGGCGAGGTCGAACGCACAGCGCTCGCGGAGCTGGCCGCGAGCCACTGCGTGACCCAGGCGCACCTCGTCGAAGGGCGCAATCGCGTCCGTCTGCATCTGCCGACGGGGGCTCCACCCGCCGGTTTCACTCCCGTCCCCCCGACGCTCGAGGACGCCTATCTGGTCTTGATCCGGCGCGCCGGCGAAGGCGACGAGCCGGCCCTCCTCCGGGCCGCCTCGTGAACCGGACACGGCTCGCCGCGATCGCGGGGCACGAGGCCCGGACGCAGCTGCGGAGCCCGGCTTTCTGGGTCCTGCTCGTGATTCTCCTCGCCATCACGAGCACGCTCAATCCGGTGGCGATGATCCCGTCGGGTGAGATCGAGGTGGGAGGCGAACGGGCGTTCGCCAACTCGCCGCATGCACTGGCGCAGAGCTTCGCCATCGGGAGCTTCTTCGCGTATACCTTTTTCGCCGCGCTGATGGCCGGGTTTGCGGTGATTCGCGACGACGAATCGGGGATCGGCGATCTCCTGCACGCCACGCCACTCACCGCCGGGGAACACGCCGTCGGCAAGCTCTCCGGTGTCGCGGCGGCTCTCGGCGTCGCGCTCGCCGTTCACCTCGCCTTTGCCCTCCTCTTCTACGAGGGTCCGGCGCTCTTCGGGACCGGTTCCGCGGCGCACGGGCCGTTCCGGGCGATCGCCTATCTGGGCGCCGCGGCGCTTTTCGCCCTCCCGGGCATCGCGTGGACCGCCGCGGTCGCCTTTGCGATCGGCGCACGGAGCCGGCGGCCGATGGCGGTTTACGCCGTCCCGACCGTTCTCTTCGTCTACACGATCCTCATCTCCTGGAACTTCGCTCCGGCGACGTTGGGGGCTGGATGGGACCGCCTGCTCGCGATCCTCGACCCGACGGCGATCCGCTGGCTCGATCGCGTCCTCTTCCGGATCGATCGCGGCGTGGCGTACTGGAACACCGCTGCGATCGAGTTCGACTGGACGTTCGTCCTCAATCGGCTGCTCGCGCTCGGCATCGCTGGCGGCGCGGTGGTGGCATCGATCCGCCGCCCCTCGAGCGCACGCCGGCGCCGTCGGGAGGCCCGCGACCTTCGGGCCCTTCTCGCTGCAGGTCCCCCTCCCGGCGCGCGCGCTCCGGACAACGCAAGCTTCCGTCCGCTCGCGGACCTGGCGATGACCGGCCGGGCCCCCGGGCTTCTCGCCGGGACGGGGACCATCCTGCGCGCGGAGGTGGGGGAGCTCTTCCGGCAACCGGCCCTCTACCTCTTCTCGGCCTTCCTGATGCTCGTCGTCGCGGAGGTCGCGGGAACGGAGGCCGGCCTCTTCGGCTCGCCCGTCCTGCTCACCGCCGGTGGCATCGCCGTGCGCTCCCTGCCGGTGGTGACCGTCCTCGTCTGCCTCTACCTGCTCTTCGTGGTCGTCGAATCGATGCATCGCGACAGCGTCACCGGATTTGCGACCCTCTTTCACGCCGCCCCGGTCTCAGACACCGCGATCCTGCTCGGCAAGGGGCTGGCGAGCACGGCCGTCATCGCCGTGTTGAGCGGCGCCTGTGTCGGCGCCGGCCTGGCGTTGCTGCTCCTGCAGAACGGCGGGCGCATCGAGATCGGACCTCTGCTGCTGGTCTACGGTGCGGTGCTCGCACCCACCTACCTGCTGTGGGCCGCATTCGTGAGTGCGGTGATGGTCGTTCTGCGCAGCCGCAACGGGACGATCGCGATCGGGCTCGCTGCGCTCGCGGGAACGGCCGTCCTTTTCGTCACCGGCGGCCTGTCCTGGGTCACCAACTGGCCGCTCTGGGGGGCGTTGCGGTGGACCGACATGGGGACGTTCCCGCTGAATGGGCGGGCGCTCTTGTGGAACCGGGCGGCGGCGCTCGCCGTTACGCTCTTCCTGTTCCTACTCTCGCGAGCCCTCCTGGTGCGGACCGAGCGCGACGCGGCGGCGAGCGCCACGCGGCTGCACCGCGGCCGCCTCGTGCGAGCTTCGCTGCGCCTCGTCCCTTTCCTGCTGCTGCCGCTCCTCATCCAGGGATTTCTCGCCATCGGGATTCGCCAGGGCGCCGAAGGGGAACCCGAGATCGCCCGCGCCGCCGACTACTTCCGGCGGAATGTCGCGGCCTGGAGCGCCGTCGAGCCGCCGCGGCTCGCCCGCATCGATCTGCGGATCGACCTCGAGCCGGCGGAGCGTCGGATGGCGCTCGAGGGCTCCTACGAGCTCGAGAACGCGACGGCGGAGCCGATGGCCCGGCTGCCGTTCACGCTCGGGAGCTCTTTCGGGACGGTCGCCTGGAGGATCGAGGGTGCCGCACCCGAGGTCGAGGGCCGCTCCGGCCTGGACGTGCTCACCCTTCAACGGCCGCTCGCGCCGGGCGAAACGGTGCGTGTGGACTTCGCCTACGAGGCGACCTATCCGCGCGGCTTCAGCCGCAGCGGTGGCGGTGCCGGCACGTTCATCCTGCCGGCGGGCGTTCTCCTGTCGACTCACCGCGGCGAGTTTCTGCCCGTGCCCGGTTTCGTCGCGCCGGCAAGTGATGTCGATGCCACCGAAGGCGCCAGCCTCTCGCCGCCCCCCTCGCCCGGGTCGCGCGCCCCTTCTTTCGAGACTCGCGTGGAGGTCTCGGTGCCGAGCGACTACTCGGTGACCTCGGTGGGTGTGCAGCGACGCGAGTGGTCGGCCGCCGGGCGCCGGCATGCGGTCTGGGAGAGCGCGCGCCCGGTCGCGGCCCTGAGCCTGATGGCGGGGCGCTGGGAGATTCGCCGCGAGGGCGACAACGCGGTCTACTTCCACCCCGGGCACGCCGAAAAGGTCGACGAGATCCTCGCGACGCTGGGAGCCGCGCGGGCGCGCTTCTCGGAGTGGTTCCATCCCTATCCCTGGAAGGAGCTGCGTCTGGCCGAGTTTCCCGACCTCGACACCGAAGCGACGTCCTATCCGACCCTGATCAGCTTCTCGGAAGGGATCGGCTTTCTCGACGCCGGCGAGGGACCGGGGGGGGTGGTCTTCAGCGTCACCGCGCACGAGGTCGCCCACCAGTGGTGGGGACATCTCCTGCCCGCCGCCGAGGGACCGGGAACCGGGCTCCTGGTCGAAGGGCTGGCGCACTACTCGGCGCTTCTGCTGCACGAGTCCGAGCTCGGAGCCGCCTCGCGCATCGCCTTCGCCTGCGAGCTCGAGCGGCTCTACCTCGAGCAGCGCCGGGCGAGCGAACGACCCGTGCTCGTAGCCGAGGAGGGCCGCCCCGGAGACGAAGCGACGCTGGCGCTCAAGGGGGCCTGGGTGCTCTGGATGCTGCACGGCGAGCTCGGCCGGGAGGCGATGCTGGCGGGCCTGCGCGACCTCGTCGGCCGCCACGCCGAGAGCAGGATCGAGGCGACTCCCGAAGACCTCCTGTCAGCGCTCGCGGCGCAGGCGAAGGATCCGGCCGCGCTGCGGAGCTTCGCCGCACCCTGGTTGACGCAAGTCGTTCTGCCCGAGTTCGAGGTGACCGGCGCCGCAGTCGAGAGGACTGCGGCCGGCTGGCGGGCGCGCGCCACGGTGCGCAACGTCGGCACCGGCCAGGTCACGGTCGAGGTCGCGGCGCTCGGCCCCGGCTCCGACCCTGCGGCGGAGATGGCTCCTGGCGCCGGGAACCCCCGGCTGCGCACCGCTCGTCTCGGACCGGGGCGCGCCGAAACGCTCGAATGGTCGCTCGACTTCCGGCCCGCCCGCATCGAGGTCGATCCTGGCGCCCGCGTTCTCCAGCGGAACCGGGAAAGGGCCCGGGCCGACCTCGACGGCGAGCCGATCCTTGCCTCGCTGCAAGTACCCGCGCTGTAAGAATCCCCTGTGGCAGGCGTAGTACGAGTGAAGAGGGAAGGAGAACCGACCGTGCAAGGGCGACCGCAACCGCAGGACCCAGAAGCCTCTCGATTCGGACCCGCCGGGGGATCTCCCCCGGAGGGCACGGCCGATCCGGCCCAGTTCCTCGCGGAGCTCTTCCGCGAGCACTACGACAAGGTCTTCCGCGCCGCCTACCGGATCACCGGCAATGCCATGGACGCCGAAGACGTCCTGCAGTCGGTCTTCCTGCGTCTCGCCCGCCGGCAGGAGGTCGAGCCGCTGGGCGAGGAGGCCGCCGGGTACTTCTACCGCTCGGCGGTAAACGCCGCCCTCGACGTCGTGCGCTCGCGCCAGCGCGCCGGCTGGGCGCCGCTCGAAGAGGCGGAGTTGCCGCGCTCGACCGCGAACGCTCTCGCCGGGGCCGAGTTCGAGCCCGAGCGCGAGCGGCGCCTGAAACAGCTCCGCAAGACCCTGCGCCTCGCGGTGGCGCGCCTTTCGCCGCGCGCCGCCGAAGTCTTCACCCTGCGCTACTTCGAAGGCCTCGGCAACCAGGAGATCGCCGAGCTCCTGGGCAGTTCCCAGGGGGTCGTCGCCGTCCTCCTCCATCGCACCCGCTACCGTCTGCGCAAAGAGATCACCCGCCTCATGGGAGAAGCGTCATGAAGTCCGAAGAGCGTTTCGAGCAGGCCGTCGCCGCCGTCCGTGATGAGTCGATCGATCCCCGCACCGTCGAGACGGCGGGGGAGCGCGTCTGGGCCCGTCTCACCAGCGAAGTGCGAGCCGCCGCCGACTCCGGGGTCTCCGGGGAGCCCGCCCAGGCAGAATCGCACCGGATTCTCGGTTGCGAGGGTTTTCGCGAGCTGATGCCGGCCTATCTCCTCGGCGCCCTCGCCGAGCCGAAGCGCGTGCTGCTCGAAGACCATACCCGCGAGTGCCTGCCCTGCCGACGGGCCCTCGCAGCCGCGCGCCAGGCGAAGGCGGCGGTCCGTCCGGCTGCGGCTGGTGAGCCGGCGCGTGTCCGGCGCGGACACAGCGCCGGCTTCGGGTCCGGAACACGCCGCTGGGCGCTGGCCGCCGGTCTGGCGGGGGTCGCGTTGCTGTCGGGCTTCCTCGTGCGGCAGGCCGGCGTCGGCTATCTCGGCGCGGCGCCGTCCGTGACCGTACGGTCGATCTCCGGCGAGCTTGCCGTCGTCGCCGACGGCGAGGTCCGTCCGGCGGTCGCCGGCGAGCGCATCGCGAGCTCGCAGCTGGTGCGTACCGCCCAGGGTTCGGGCGCGGTGCTCGAGCTCGCCGACGGCTCGCAGATCGAGCTCGCCGAACGCTCCGAGCTCGGCCTCGGCCGGCGCTGGGACGGCACGATCCTCGCGCTCGAGCGTGGCAGCCTCATCGTCGAGGCCGCGAAGCAGCGGCGCGGCCATCTCTACGTCGATACCGGCGACTGCCGGGTGTCGGTGGTCGGCACGATCTTCTCGGTGAATCATGGGGCGAAGGGTTCTCGCGTCTCGGTGATCGAGGGCGAGGTGCATGTCCGCCAGGGCGCCGAGCTCGCCGTCCTGCTTCCCGGGCAGCAGCTCGCCACCGGACATCGCCTCGCCGCCGTTCCGGTCGCCGAGGAGATCTCCTGGAGTCGCGATGCGGCGCGTTACCGCGAGCGCCTGGCGGCATTGAAGAGCCTCGGCCGCGAGCTCGACCTGGCACTGGTGCCGGCGTCGGCTCGCACCTCGGCGCGCCTCCTCGATCTCGTCCCGGCCGGCACCGGGGTCTACGTCGCGTTGCCCAATCTCTCGCAGTCGCTCGGGACGGCCTGGCAGCTCGTGCAGCAGCGGGTGGCGGAGAACCCGATTCTCGGCGAGTGGTGGAGCGAGCACTTCGCGGATCCCGCCGACGAGGCCGAGATCGCGCAGGCGATCGCCGAGCTCGAGCGCTTCGGCAGCGAGCTCGGGAACGAGATCGTGATCGCGATCGACACCGCGATCGCCGCCGATTCCGATGAGCAGGCTCCGCACAACGCTCCGGTGCTGCTCTCCGAGGTTGCGGACCCGGCGCGCTTCTCGCCGCTCCTCGACGAAGAGATCGCGCGTCTGAACGCCCTGCCGGCGTCCGGTGGCAGCGGGACCGAAGGCGGGAACCCGACGGACGCCCCGCGCATCCGGCGCATCGCCGATCCGTCCAGCGAGACCGCCGGCACGGACGAGCTCCTCGTCTGGCTGACCGGCGATCTGCTCCTCGCGTCGCCCTCCGCGGCACCGCTCGCCGCGGTGCAGGCCGGGCTGGCCTCGGGCAGCAACGCGTTCGTCGGCACGCCCTTCCACAGCCGGTTGGCCGGGGTCTACTCGGGTGGCGTGGAGTGGTTGGTCGGCGTCGACCTGGCGGCGATCGTCGCCCAGGTCGCAGAAGAGAGCTCGAGCGACGGCGAGGAGTCGCGTCGGGCGCTCGAGCACCTCGGTCTCGCCGACGCCGAGTTCCTGATCCTCGACAGTCGGAGCGCCGCGGGCGAGACGCAGAATCGCGCCCATCTCGGATTCCGTCAGGAGCGTCGGGGGATCGCCTCCTGGCTCGCCGAACCGGCCCCTGTCGGGGCGCTCGACTTCGTCTCGCCCGCCGCGCACCTCGCGGTGGGCGGCGTCCTCAAGGAGCCGGCGGCGATGCTCGATGACCTTCTCGCCCTGGTCGAAGCGACCGCTCCGGAGGGTGCGGACGCCGCGTCCTCGCCCCTGCGGCAGCTGGCCGACTTCGAATCGGAGCACGGGCTCTCGCTGCGCGAAGACCTTGCTGCGACCCTGGGCGGCGACTTCGCCTTCGCCCTCGACGGGCCGTGGCTGCCGATGCCCTCCTGGAAGCTGGTGCTCGAGGTCAACGACGCCGGCCGGTTGCAGTCGACCCTGGTGACGCTGGTCGAGGAGTGGAATCGCGCCGCCGCGGCCGCGTCGGCTGGCGATGGACAGGAAGTTCCGACCCTGACCCTGACGCAGGAGGCGATCGACGGAAACGTCGTCTACGACCTGCAGACCTCGGCCGGGTCGGGTCTCGCGCACTTCCTCTTCATCGACGGCTACCTCGTCGTCGGCCCGTCGCGGGCCCTGCTCGTCGAAGCCGTGGCGCAGCGCGCGGCGGGGGTGACGCTCATCGCCTCGAGCGCCTTCCTCGACCTGCTGCCTCACGACGGTCAGGCGCACTACTCGGGCCTCGTCTACCAGAACCTCGGTGGCGCGATGGGCGCTCTGGGTGAGTTTCTCGGCAGCCAGGGTGGCATCCCGGAGGCCGAGCGCGAGCGCCTGACCGCGCTCGTCGGCGACGGCGGTGCGACCGTCGCGGTGGCCTACGGCGAAATCCAGGGCGTCACGCTCTCGACGCGCGGCGCGCACGGCCCGATGGGTCTGTCGTTCGAGAGTCTCCTCGCCGTCGGCGGGATTCTCGGCGGCTTCGACGACGAAGCGGAGACGGGAGGCCCGGCAGGGCAGACCGACGAAACTCCGGCCGGTCCGCAGGCGTAGAGTTCCGGGTGTTGATGCCTACACCACTGCTCGAGCTCGAAGGGCTGGAAGTCCGCCTGGCAGGGCGAGCGATCCTGAAGGGCCTCACGGGATCGCTCTCCGGCCAGGTGGTCGGTCTGTTGGGGCCCAACGGCGCCGGCAAGACCACCCTGTTCAATACCATCCTCGGTTTCTACGAGCCTTCGGCCGGCCGGGCGCGCGTCCTCGGACGTGACATCGCGACCGAGGCCGGTGCGGTCCGCGAGCGCCTCGGCTACATGCCCGAGAGCGAGTCGTTCGTGTCGGGGCTCTCGGCGGTCCGCTTCGTGCGCATGATGGCCGAGCTCTCGGGCCTGCCGCCGCGAGCGGCGCTCGAGCGGGCGCACGAGGCGCTGTTCTACGTCGGCCTGGGCGAGGCGCGCTATCGCAAGCTCGAGACCTACTCGCTCGGCATGAAGCAGCTCGCCAAGCTCGCCCAGGCGATCGCGCACGGGCCGGAGCTGCTGCTGCTCGACGAGCCGACCAACGGCCTCGACCCCTCGGCGCGCCAGCGCATGCTCGGCCTGGTGCGCGAGATCGCGGCGTCGGGCGTGCGCATCATCCTCTCCTCGCACCTTCTTCGCGATGTCGAGAGCTGCTGCGACGAGGTCATCGTGCTCAAGGACGGCAAGGTCGCGACGATCGCCAACCTCGCCGAGGAGCGCGCCAGCCAGCGCCGCTTCCTCGAGATCGAGACCCGCGGCGGCGAAAACGGCACCTATCCTGCCCGTCTCGCCGAGCTCGGCTGCGAGGTCGCGGAGCTCTCGAACCGCAAGCTCAAGGTCGTGCTGCCCGCCACCGTCGACGTGCGCATGCTGTATACCGTCGCGAGCGAGCAGGGCGTGCAGCTGCGCCGCCTGTCGTCCTCCCGCAACTCGCTCGAGCATCTCTTCCTGCGCGCCATGGAATCCAACGACTCCGGCGACCTCGCCGGGCCCGCTGTCCCTGCCGCCTCGGCAGACAAACCGGAGGCCCCCCTTGCCGGTCTATGACCACCGCTACCGCGGCTGGAGCGGCGAACGCCGCAGCGGGCGCTTTCGCATCTGGACGGTGGCGCGCTTCGCGCTCGGCGACCTCTGGAAGTCCCGGCTGGCGCTGCTCCTCTTCATCGTGGCGCTGCTGCCGCCGCTCTTTTTCGCCGGCATGATCTACCTCGCGAGCAACGTCGAGATGCTGACCGCGGTGGGATTCAACGTCGTGGGCCCCGGCGTCGACGCGAGCTGGATGGCGATCGACAAGGAGCCGTTCTTCTGGTTCCTGGTCTGGCAGTCGAGCTTCGCCTTCTTCCTCTCGGCATTCATCGGCCCGACGCTGGTGGCGCCGGATCTCGCGCACAACGCGTTGCCGCTCTTCCTGTCGCGCCCGCTCTCGCGCTCCGACTACATCCTGGGCAAGCTCCTGGTGCTCCTGCTGCCGCTCTCGGCGGTGACGTGGATTCCGGGCCTGCTTCTCCTCGGGCTGCAGACCTCGCTCGCCGGCACCGGTTGGCTCGGCGAGCACTGGCGGCTGGTTCCGGCGGTCGTCTTCGGGTCGTGGATCTGGATCCTCCTTCTCGCGGTTCTGGCGATCGCCATCTCGGCCTGGGTCAAGTGGCGTCCGGTCGCGACCGGCATGCTCTTCGGCATCTTCATCCTCGGCGAGGCGTTCGGCAAGGCGATCGAAGAGATCGCCGGCTTCCGCTGGGGGAAGCTCCTGGCGATCGACGACGTCGTGCAGACGATCTGGGCGAGCCTTTTCGGCGGCATCGACTTCCTCGGGCGGGAGTACCCCGAGAATCCGCTGCCGGTCGCCTCGTGCTGGCTGATGCTCGGCTGCATCCTGGCCGCTGCGGTCTGGATGCTGCATCGCAAGGTGCGCGCCTGCGAGGTTTCGCGATGAACCCGCTCGCTGCGCCGCCCGCCGCCGCGCCGACCGGGTTGCGATTCGAGAACGTCTCCAAGTTCTACGGCGAGGTGCTCGGGGTGAACCGGGTCGATCTCGAGATCGGCCCGGGCATCACGAGTCTCGTCGGACCGAACGGCTCGGGCAAGACGACGCTCATGAATCTCGCCACCGGGCTCCTGCAGCCGACCGAGGGCTCGGTCACCGTGAGGGGAATCCCGCCGAGCGACCCCGAGCGCCTGTTCGCAGCGGTCGGCTACTGCACGCAGTTCGACACCTATCCCCGCGGCATCACGGGGTGGGACTTCGTTCATCTCTACCTCCAGCTCCACGGGCTGGCGCGCGGCGAGGCGGTGCAGCGCGCCAGCCAAGCGATTGCGCGCGTCGGGATGACCGACGCCGCGTCGCGCCGCATCGCCGGCTACAGCAAGGGGATGAAGCAGCGCATCAAGCTGGCGCAGGCGATCGCCCACGACCCGCAGGTGCTGCTCCTCGACGAGCCGTTGAACGGGCTCGATCCGCTGGCGCGCTCGGAGGTGATCGAGCTGCTGCGGAGTTTCGCCGCCGACGGACGCACGGTGGTCGTCTCGAGCCACATCCTGCACGAAGTGGACGAGCTCTCGGACCGGGTGGTGCTGGTGCACGGCGGCTACATCGTCGCCGAGGGCGCGATTGCCGGGGTGCGCGACGAGATGGCCGCGGAGCGGCCGCTGGCCGTGCTGGTGCGCTGCGACCGGCCCGGCGTGCTGGCCGCCCGGGTCTTCGCCGAGGACCATGTCGTTGAAGCCCGCATCGACCCGGACGGTCGCGGCCTGCTGGTGCGGACGAGGGCCTCCGAGCAGTTCTATCTGCTGCTCAACCGGCTGGCCGGTGAGGGCCTGGTCGAGATCGAAGCGGTGGTCCCGGCGGACGAGGACGTGCAGGCGGTCTACCAGTACCTGATCGGCGCCCCCGCCGGGACGGCGAGCTAGAGGGAGCGCAGCCTTGAGCCAGATGCCGAGCCAGATGCCGAGCGCCAGACCGAGCGAGCTGCCGGGTGCCTCGTCGAGCGCGCCGCGCGCGCTCGGATTCCCCCGCTGGATGCGGCAGGTCCGCGCCATGCTCGGGCTGGAGCTGCGCAAGACCTTCCTGCGCCCGCGCGCCCTGCCGGTCGTGCTGGTGGCGCTGCTGCCGGTGCTGCTGCTCGCGGTGCGCGTCCTGGCGACGAAATTCGAGGCGCTCCCGGTGCAGCAGGCCGGCGATGTCGCGCAGACCTACGGCGTCATCTTCCAGCTCTTCTACCTGCGACTCGTCGTCTTCTTCGGCTGCTTCGGCATCTTCACTTATCTCGTTCGCGGCGAGATGCTCGAACGCAGTCTCCACTTCTACTTTCTCGCACCGCTGCGCCGCGACGTCTTCATGGTCGGCAAGTACATCGCGGGCGTGGTCGCGGGTGGTGCGCTGTTCACGCTCTCGGTCGTGCTGCAGCTCGGGCTCTCCTTCTTGTCGCCGATGACCGAGGGCGGCCGGGCCTACCTGCTCGGCGGCCCCGGCGGGGGGCACGCGATCGCCTACCTCGGTGTGACCGTGCTCGCTGTGGTCGGCTACGGAGCGGTCTTCCTGGCGCTCGGCATGCTGGTGAAGAATCCGATGATCCCGGCGGCGCTCTTTCTCGGCTGGGAGTGGCTCAATTTCCTCCTGCCGCCGGCTCTCAAGAAGATCTCGGTCATCCACTACCTGCAGTCGCTCTGCCCGGTGCCGGTGCCCCACGGCCCGTTCGCGCTGCCGGCCGAGCCGACACCTCCCGTGCTCGCTGTCCTGGGCCTGATGCTCTTCGCCGCGGTACTCCTCTTTTTCGCCTCCCGTCGGGCCCGGCGCCTCGAGATCCTCTACTCGACCGACTGAAGCGGGCGCCGCTCCAGGAAGCGCTAGACTTTCGTCGTGCCTCCGAAGGAAGCGGATTCCGGACCCGGACCGGGCGAGGTGACGCGGCTGCTGCACGCCTGGCGCAGCGGCGGCGAGTCGGCGCGCGAGCGCCTCATCGAACATGTCTACTCCGAGCTCAAGAAGATCGCCGGTGCTCATCTGCGCGGCGAGCGCCGCGGGCAGACGCTCGAGGCGACCGGTCTGGTGCACGAGGCGTTCCTGCGCCTGGTGCCCCAGACCCGGGTCGACTGGCGCGACCGGGCGCACTTCTTCGGCCTCGCCTCCACCTGCATGCGTCGGGTGCTGGTCGATCGCGCCCGCGCCCGCGCTGCGGCGAAGCGCGATCCGGAGGGTTACCTTCTGACGGGTGCGGCCACTGGCGGGGTCTCCTCGCCCGAGGAGCTGCTCGACCTCGATCGCGCCCTGGAGCGCCTGGCTGCGGAGCACCCGCGTCTCGCGCAGGTGGTGGAGATGCGTTACTTTGCAGGCCTCGAGGTGGCCGAGATCGGCGAGTGCCTGGGCGTCTCCGAGCGCACGGTGAAACGCGACTGGGCGTTCGCGCGCGCCTGGCTGGTGCGCGAGCTCGAAAGGGGCGCGTGACCGGGGAGTCGGTTCGCGAGCTCTTCGGCCGCGCGCAGGAGCTCGAAGGGGCGGAGCGCGATGCTTTTCTGCGCGGGATCGGGAACCGCGATCCGATGCTCGCGCGCGAGCTCGAGGAGCTGCTGCGGGCCGGCGAGCGCGAGGATTCGCCGTTCGAACGCTTGCCCTACGGCCTGGAAGAGCTCTGCGATCCGACGGAGTCCCTCACGCCATCCGGGTCGCCAGAGCTCGCGGTGCTGCCGGCCGCGATCGGGCCGTACCGCATCCTCCGCGAGATTGGACGAGGGGGAATGGGGTGCGTCTATCTCGCCGTGCAGAGAGGCGAAGGCTTCGAACGCCAGGTGGCGATCAAGCGGCTCGATCGGCGGGAGGCCTCGCCGGTCTCCGAGCGCCGTTTTCGCGACGAGGTGAAGTTCCTCGCCGCACTCGAACACCCCGGAATCGCGCGCTTTCTCGACGGCGGACGGGCCGCTGACGGCAGCGCCTACATCGCCCTCGAGTACGTCGAGGGCGAGGATCTGCTCACGCATTCGAGGCAGCAGCGGCTCGCGGTCAACGACCGCCTGCGGCTCTTCATCGAAGTGCTCGCTGCGGTCGAGTATGCGCACGAGCGCAAGATCGTGCACCGCGACTTGAAGCCCGGCAATGTCCTGGTCGGAGCGGACGGGCACCCGCGGCTCCTCGACTTCGGGATCTCGAAGCTCGTCGATCCCGATGCTGGAGGCGGCGCGGATTGCGCGACGACGCGGACCGAGCTGCGCGCCCTGACTCCCGCCTACGCGAGCCCCGAGCAGATCCGCGGTGGCCCGGTGACGGTGGCCTCGGACGTTTACTCGCTGGGCGTCGTGCTCTACGAGCTGGTCGCTGGCGTGCGGCCGTTCCAGCTGGTTTCGGGGAATGCGCGAGCGCTCGAGCGCGCGGTGCTCGAGCAGGAGCCGGAGCCGCCCTCGACCGCCGCCCGGCGCGCCTCGGGAGCCTCCTCCTCCCCTTCCGAACGCCCGCTGGAGCGGGAGGGCGGGGTTTCGGACGCGAGCACCGCGGATCCAGCGGACCGCCTCGGGAGGGACCTCGACGCCATCTGCCTCAAGGCCTTGCGCAAGGAGCCCGGCGAGCGCTACCCCTCGGTCGGTGCCTTCGCGGCGGATCTCCGGCGCCTGCTCGCGGGGCATCCGGTCGAAGCGCGACGCGGCGGCGTCTCCTATCGCCTGGCGAAGCTCGCGCGACGCCATCGGGTCCACCTCGCCGTGGCGACGGCGGCCGCCCTCCTCGCGGCGCTCGCTGTCCTGCTCGCCGTACGGGGGACTCCGGTCTCTCGGGGCCAGCAGAGCCCGCAGACCTCGCAGATCCCTGCGCCGCGGGCCCGGCCGACGCTCGCGCCGATCGGGGAGCTGTCGGCGCGCTTCGCCGAGCACCCCGACCGGCCGGAGATCGGGCTGGAGCTGATCGCGGCGCTCCTCGCCGCCGGAAGGGGAGACGATGCGATGGGCGCACTCATCCGGCTGCGCCAGCTCCCCGACCCGCTCGGCAAGGGCCCCCGCATCGATCTTGCCGAAGCCAGCGCGGCGCTCGCGGTCTCCGAGTACCAGCGCGCCGCTGCCGCCGCGACCGCGGCGCTCGACGGTGCCGCCCGCGAGGGCGACGGCGCGCTCGGACGACGAGCGCAGCTGCTGCGGGCCCGGGCGCTCCTGCGGCTCAGCCCGCCCGAGGAGGCCGAGCGGCTCCTCGCGACTCTCGTCGTCGAAGCCGAAGCGGCCGGAGACGAGGCGACGGCGGTCGCGGCGCTCGTGGTGCGCGCCGCGGCGGCACGCAAGGGTTCGCGTGCCGAGGAGGCATCTCGCCTCCTCGAAGCGGCGCTGCCGCGCGCGCGCGCCCTGGGCGACCCACGGCTGGAGGCGGAGGCGATGACGCTCGCAGGCCGCCTCCAGGGCGAGTCGGGCGAGATCCAGAAAGGTCTGGCGACGCTCGAGCGGGCGCTCGTGAAAGCCGTCGAAGTCGGCGACCTCGCCTCCGAGGCGAGCGTGTTGCAGGTCAGGATGGCGCTTCTCAACTGGAGCGGGGACACCGCCGGGGCGATCGCGACCGGCCAACTCGCGATCCAGCGGCTGCGAATCTCGGGGGACCGCGAGCAGCTCCTGACCGTGCTGGGAAATCTCGCGATCACCAAAGTCGAGACGGGTGAGTTCCGGGAAGCCGAGGCGGCCATCGCCGAAGCCGAACCGGTCGCCCGCGCGCTGGGCTCGCCGCGCCACCGCGGTACCATCCTGCGCGCCCGCGGCTATCTCGAGGAGACGCGGGGCAACAACGACGCCGCTCGGGTGAGTTACACCGCCGCCGTCGCTGCCGGACGCGAAGCCGGGGTGGATTCGGTGGTGGCGGTCTACCTCTCCGACCTCGCCTGGCTGGAGCTGAACGCCGAGCGCTACGGCGCGGCGGCGGTGGCCGCGGAGGAATCGGTGGACCTCTACCGGCGCGGCGGCGACGAGCGCTCGGCCCTCGAGGTGGCGGCCGTGCTGGCCTGCGTCGACGCTGCCTCCGGCAAGCCTGCGAGCGCGCGTCGGCGCCTCGCCGCGCTCGCGGCGGCGGTGGGCGAGAGCGACTCGGAGTCGGCGCGCTTCGTCGTGCGGCTCGCCGAGGCCCGGGTCGCCGAGCTCCTGGACGAACGAACGCTCGCCGTCGAGCTCCGTCGCGAGACCGTCCGGATGGCCGAGACCTTCGGCCAGGCTGCCCTTGTCCTCGCCCAGCGCGCCAACCTGGCGCTCGCACTGGACCGGGCCGGGGAGCGCGACGAGGCCCTGGCCATCGCCCGGGAGCTCCTTCCGGAGGCGGAGCGCATCGGACGCGGCGACGTCGTGCGCGACTGCCGGCGGATCCTCGACGGCGATCCGGTCACGCCGGCGCGGAGCTTTCCCGGAGGCTGACCCACTGCGCCCGGACTTCCGTCCGGAGCCCCCGATTCGGGGTGGTGCGCGGCGCACCGCACTGCGGCAGAGTAGAGTCGAGGCAAGTCCGACTCCATTCCATGCGCTACAGACTCGGCATCGTGCTCTCGGGCGGCGGCAGTCGCGGGCTCGCCCATGCCGGCGTCCTCAAGGCGTTGGCCGAGCACGGCATCGAGCCCGACTGCATCGCCGGAACGAGCGCCGGGGCACTGGTCGGCGCGCTCCACGCCTCCGGGCGCGACAGCGCCGAGATCCTGAAGTTCTTCGACGACGTCCACCCGTTCCGCTTCTCGCGGCTGGCGCTCAACAAGCCGGGCGTCATCGACTCGGAGAAGCTCGTCGGCTCCTTCCTGCAGTGGTTTCCGGACGATTCATTCGAGGCGCTCCGCAAACCGCTCTTCGTCACCGGCACCGACCTGGTCTCCGGCCGGCTCGAAGTCTGGAGCTCGGGAGCCCTGGTGCGGCCGCTGATCGCCTCCTCCGCCGTGCCGTTCGTGATCTCGCCGACGCGCGTCGGCGACCGGCTCTACATCGACGGCGGCATCATCAACAACTTTCCGGTCGAGCCGCTCTTCGGGCTGTGCGACACGATCCTCGGCATCCACGCGACGCCGCTCTCCGTGCGCGCCGAGACCGACCTCGATTCGACCCTGGCCGTCAGTCAGCGCGCGCTCGAGATCGGCATGTACCACGCCTCGAAGCGCAAGTTCCACCATGCGGACTTCGTGCTCTCGCCCCTCGAGCTGTCCCGCTTCACCACGTTCGACACCCGGCGACACGCCGAGATCGTCGAGATCGGGTATCAGGCAACCCTCGAGCAGATCGCCGCCGTTCGAGCCGTTCTCTAGCCACCCCTTGGGGTGGTGCTGCACCCCGGGGGCGGGCGCACACTGGATTCACGCGCCGGGTGGCCCTGAGGGAGTGGAGGTGCCCGGCCGCTCCGGGCTCGTCCGACTTCGTGGTCCGCTGGGCACGCCGAGCCCGCCCGAGCCGGCGGCCCGGCGTGCCTCGCGTCGCCCAGCGAGCGCCGCTCGACCTTCCACCGAAGGAGGATGGCGATGAAAGTCCGTGACCTGATGCGCAGCATCCCCCGCCATACGACCGCCGGTGAGTCGCTGGCCAGCGCCGGACGCACCATGGCGGAGGCCGGCGTCGGCGTGTTGCCGGTGATCGACGCCGACCGCCGCGTCGTCGCGGTGATCACCGACCGCGACGTCTGCTGCGCCGTGGCGCGCGAGAATCGTCGCCCGGGCGAGTTGCGCGTCGGCGAGGTCGCGAGTATGCCGCCCTGGGTCTGCGAGCCCGGCGACGATCTCTCGAGTGCGCTCGCCACGATGCGCGTCCATGGCGTGCGGCGTCTACCGGTCGTGGACGCCTTCGACAGGCTGGAGGGCCTCCTTTCGCTCGATGAGGTCGTCCTCTCCTCGCACCTTCTGGCCGGCGACAGGATGGGCGCGCCCGTCCACACCGAGGTGATCGAAACGCTGCAGTCGATCCTGCGTCCCTCGACCGCGCTCATCGGCGCCCCGGCTCTCGCCAACCAGGTCGGCGCCGCGACCTGAACGCGGGCTGAAGTGGCCCTGGGCGTTCGGTGGCGCCACCGAACGGCGTGTCTCGCCGCGCCGTCCGGCGAGCGCCGGGTCGAGCGCCACGAGGAGGGCCGGGCTCGCGTAGGATCGAGACCATGGACCTCCCCGTACCGGCGACAGGGCCGCTGCTCGCGGCGATGGTGACGCCGGCGGTGCTCATCTCGGCCGCCGGCACTCTGGTGTTCTCGACCACTTCGCGCCTGGCGCGCATCGTCGACCGGGCGCGCGTGCTGGGCCGCGAGCTCGAAGAGCTCGACAGTGCGGCCGAAGCGCCGTTTGCCGAGGAGAAGCGGCGCGAGATCGAGCACCAGTTCGAGGTCCGGGCCCAGCGCAGCCGGCTGGTGCAGCGCGCCGTGACCGCCTTCTACGTCGCGCTCGGCCTGTTCGTCGCCACGACGGTGCTGATCGGCCTGGGCTCGTTTCTGGCGATCGAGGCGCTCCTGCCCTCGGCCTTTGCGATCGTCGGCACGCTGGTGCTGTTCTACGGCTGCATCGAGCTCATCCGCGAAACCCGCCTCGCCCTCCAAGCGGTCGACGGCGAGATGGAGTTCGTGTTGCACCTGCGCCGTTTGCGGCGGCAACAGATACAAGCGGGACAACCGGCCGGGCCGGGTGCGCCGACCCTTCCGCCTGCCGACTGAACCCGACTACATCTTCTCGGGTTCGGGGATCCCCAGCAGCTCGCAGAGCGCGCCTGCGGCCTTGGCGAAGTTGCGGAAGGCGCCGCGGCGCAGCATGCGCAGGTCGGCATCCTCTTCGTGCAGCACCGGATGGTGGTGGTAGGCGGTGTTGAAGCGCTGGGCGAGCTCGAGCGCCTGGCGCGCGACGAGGGAGAGCTCGAGTGACGAGGTCGCCCGCTCGACGGTCTCCTCGACCTGCGAGGCGGCGTGCACCAGATCCCAGAGCTCGTCGCTCCAGAGCCCGGCGGGGAGCGCTGCGACCGCCTCCGGAGTCACGGCGTCAGTCGCCCCCGCCGCCGCGAGCTTGCGCTCGATGTTGCGAGCGCGGACCAGGGAATACTGCAGATAGGGACCGGACTCACCCTCGAAGTTGAGCGCCTCGTCGAGATCGAAGGCGATCACCCGCGTGGTGCCGGTCTTCACCATGAAGAAGCGCACCGCCGCGACGGCGATCTCCTTCGCCAGCCGCGCGAGCTCTTCCTTGCCGAGCTCGCGGTTGCGACTGGCGATCTCCTCGCGCGCCTTCTCTTCCAGCCGATCGAGGAGGTCGTCGGCCTTGACGCCGATCCCCTTGCGCCCCGACATCTCCATGGAGCGGCCCTCCTCGCCTTCGGGGGCGAGGTAGCCCAGGGCCTGCGCCGTCGCCGGCGACAGGGTGACCATCTCGTAGGCGAAGTGCACCGAACGCGCCGCGGCTTCGTGGTGCCCGAGGGCGGAGAGGCCGGCGCGGACGATCTTCTGCAGGTAGCTCTGCCGGGCGTCGATGACGTTGATCACGTTGGCGCCGTGGCCGAAGGCCGGATGGTCGAGGGCGCCCTCCCGGGCGGTGACCCAGAGTCCCGACTCCTTCCAGTAGCGATAGGCGAAGTCCTTGCCCAGCAGGCCGAACTTCCACAGCTGGTAGGCGATGTCCTTGCCGACGTAGGTCACCGTGCCGTCGGAGCGCACGATCACCTTGTCGGGGTCTTCGAGGCCGGCGAACTCGGGCGTCCCCTCGAGCGGCATCACCCAGCAGCCGGCGTTCTTGCCGGAGGCTTCGAGGGTGACGGCGCCGGTCGCTTTGAGCAGCTCGAAGGCGAGACTGAAGAAGTCGAGCCCGAGGATGTCGCTCTCGTGGGTGAGCAGGTCGTAGGAGATCCCCAGCCGGGCCATCGTCGCGAGATGGCGCACGACGATCCGGCGCGCCACCAGGCGGCCCATCTCGGCGCGTTCACCGACCCCGGACTCGAGGCCATGGAGGGTCTCGCGGCGCAGCTTCTGGCGCTCGGGATCCTCGGCGTACCATCTGCCGACTTTGGCGTAGACGTCCCAGCAGCGGTAGTCGAACGGCTCGCGGATCGCCGCGACTTCGGCGACCGAGAGATGTTCGATGTCGACGAATCCGACCACGACATCGGCCACCTGGACGCCGGTGTCGTCGATGTAGTTCTGCACCTCGACCGCAACGCCCTGGGCGCGCAGACCCCGCACCAGGAGGTCGCCGAGGACGGCGTTCCTCAGATGGCCGATGTGGGCCGCCTTGTTCGGATTGATGTTGGTGTGCTCGACGATGACCTTGCCGGGCTCCGGCGCCCCCGGCACCTGCGGCGAGGGCTCGGAGAAGACCGGGGCGGAAAGCAGGCCGGCGGCGAACTGCGACCGGTCGAAGAAGAGGTTCAGGTAACCGGCCCCTTCGACGCGGAGCTCGCGCACCCCGGCCGGCAGGCGCCACCCGGCGGCGAGCGCCGTCGCAATGTCGCGAGGCTTCAGTTTCAACGACTTCGCGAGGTGGAGGGGGGTCGGAAAGGCGAGATCGCCCAGGGCCCGCCGAGGCGGGATCTCCGCCACTGGATCGTGGTCGATGCCGAATTGGCGGGTGATTTCGTCCTTGAGCGAAGCGGCGAGCTGACGTTTGATGGCCCGGAACATGGGGAGTCAGTCTACTTGACTGGGTCCCCTCCTGCCGGGGGTTTTGGGGTTCCGGCGGGCTGGCGGCGGGGCGGCAGCGGCGGGCCTGGGGGGGCGCGGCGGGCGCGAACCGGCCAGAGTTGATATGCTCGCAAGCTCGAAACGTCCCCCCCTTCGGGAGGCGTCAAACCGATCGACCCGGGCCCTCGAGTCATGGCGGAAACCAAGGCGGACAACCGCATCGTCATTACGATGAACAACACCACCCTCGAGCTGGTGGAGGGGGATATTACGGATCTCGACGTGGAGGCGATCGTCAACGCCGCGAACGAGAACCTGGTGCTTGGCGGCGGTGTGGCGGGGACCATCAAGCGGCGCGGCGGCCCTTCCGTCCAGGAAGAGTGCCGGCGGATCGGTTCCACCGGTGTCGGGACGGCGGTCATCACCGGCGCGGGCAAGATGAAGTTCCGGCACGTCATTCACGCCGTCGGTCCGAAGATGGGCGAGGGCGACGAGGATCGCAAGCTCTCGGCCGCCGTCCGCTCGTCGCTCGCTCTTGCCGACCGGCACGGCTTGAAGTCCGTGGCGATTCCGGCGATCTCGACCGGCAACTACGGTTTCCCGGTCGAGCGCTGCGCACGGATCCTCCTGACCGAGGTCCACCGCTACCTGCAGGGCGGCACCAAGCTCCAGCGGGTCATCGTCTGCCTGTTCGACGAAGCGACCTGGAAGCTGTTCGCGCGCGAGCTGCGCCGCGGCTTCCGCTGAGGCCAGGAGCCCGCAATCACGCCGAGCGTTCGGCCATGCGCTTCAGGCCCTTCAGATTCTGCTGAAACATCCGCCGGGTGGCGACGTCGAAGCGCGCCAGCCGGAAGAGGAGCACTCCCGGTCCCGAGAAGCTCTCGTGCTGGCGGACGAACGTGCCGTTCGGCCTGGCGTCGAGATGGAAGGCGTGGCGTCCCGAGAAGCCGCCCGCGCTGGCGACCCAGTGCAGCGACCGCGGGGCAGTCGCGGCCTCGACCCGGGCCGAGAACCGCAAGGTGATCCAGCCGAGGTGCTGAGCGACGCTGAACAGCGATCCGTCGTGGAGGGGTTTGCGGTCCCGGGTCTCGGCCTCACGACAGCCGGGCCACCAGTGTTTCCAGCTGCGGGGGTCGGCGAGGAACTTCCACACGATCTCCGGTGCCGCGGCGATCTGAATCGACTCTTCGATGCGCAGGCTGGTGAGGGCCACGGGCGCGCCGCAGCCCTCAGGCGCCGAACTTCTCGAGCCTGCCGGCGTGGGCGAGCAGCAGGCCGATGAGCTCGCGCGACGGGAAGGTCCCGAGGTGCCCGCGAATCGCCTGGTGCTCGTCGAAGGCGGTCGTTTCGTCGACAAAGGCTATCGGCGACGCCACCATCAACGGGACCGGATGGAAGCTGTGGGCCGCCATCGGCGCCGGCGTCGAGTGATCTCCGGTGACCGCCACGACCTCCGGGCCCAGCGCGAGGAGGCGCGGCAGGAGCGCGTCGACCTCTTCGATGGCCGCCGCCTTGGTGTCGATGTCGCCGTCTTCGCCCGCCTGGTCGGTCTGCTTGACGTGCAGGAAGAAGAAGTCGAACGCCTGCCAGTGGAGGGCGACCTGGTCGAGAATTTCGCCGATCCGCTTGCCGCACGGGATGACCGCCATGCCGCATGCCGCAGCCACGCCGCGATAGAGCGGATAGCCGGCGAAGGCGCCGCAGCGCATCTTGTAGAGCTCGGGGAGCTGCGGCAGATCCGGCAACCGGGAGAATCCGCGCAGGAGGACCCGGTTGGCCTTCGGCTCGTCTGCGATCGCGTTCTCCATGAGGGCTACGGCGCGGCGCACGAGCGCTGCGGCCTTCACGCCGCCGGGCGCCGTCTCGCGCGCCGCGAGCGGCGGAACTCCGAGCTGTTGGGGGTCGGTGTCGTCGATTGCCGGCTCGAGCCCGGGGCCGCGCAGCAGCAGCACGAAGCGGTGGGCCTCGCCTGGCACGACGCTCACCTGGGCGTCGGAGTCGGAGAGGCCGGACAGAGCCTGGTTGAGCTTCGCGCAGACGCGAATGCACTCGCTGGTCGGGATCCTGCCGGCGCGCCGGTCGGAGAGCTCGCCGGCGGCGTTGGCGGTCGCGAAGTTGCCCCGTGCCGCGACGTCGCCCGGCTCGAGGGAGAGACCGAGGCCGAGCGCCTCCAGGATGCCGCGCCCGATGTCGAAGCGGCTCTCCCGCGGGTCGTAACCGAAGAGCGCGAGATGCCCCGGGCCGCTGCCGGGGGTGATGCCGGTCGCCACCGGCACGATCCGGCCGAGCGAGGACCGCGCCGCGAGGGCGTCGAGGTGGGGCTTGCGTGCCTTCTGCAGCGCCGTCAGGGGTTGCGACGGGGTCGCCAGGTCGCCGACGCCGTCGAGGACCAGCAGGACGATCTTCGCCGCATTGGGCTGCGCCAGGCGGGAGAGCAGTTCGAGATGTCGCATCGATGGCCGGAGGAGAGCTGTGGCGGCAGGACTCAGGCGACGAGGTAGCCGATGGCCCGGATCTGCAGACGGGAGCGCGGCTCGAAGCCGTTCCCGACCAGGGCGTAGGAGCTCTTGCCGGCCATGATCGGGAGGACGATCCAGCCGTCGAAGGTGTCGCCGGCGCCGTAGGGTGCCACGACCGGCTCGATCTCCGCGAGCTTGATCCAGTGCTCGTCTTCGGGATCGAACGATCCCTGGAGCTCGAGATAGGCGCGATCGAGGTCGATGACTTTCTGACCCGAAGGGTGCCAGACGGAGAAGACGAAGCGGATCTCGTCGAAGGCCGCCGTGTCGATCATCTTCTGCGAGTGGACCGTCATCGGAAAGGAGAACGCTCCCGCCGAGTCGGTGGCGAAGATCTCCGGCGTGGCGTCGAAGCTGATCTGCATCGAGCGCGGTTCGCGCACGTCACTCATGGCTGGGCCGTCCTTGATCTCAGGGTTCTCATTGCCCGCCGCGCGCCAGGGTGAGCGCGCGCCGGATGTTCCTGGAAGTCGTCTCCTCGTCCGGCGAGAGGAGCGGCGCGCCGATGCCGAAGGCGACCGCACCCGCGGCGCGATAGGCGGGGATCTCTTCGATTCCGAAGCCGCCGCCGGCGAGCATCGGCCCGATGTCGCCCAACGGCTGGCGAACGATCGCGAGGTAGGACGGGCCACCCACTGGTGGCAGCGGGTAGACCTTGAGGAGGTCGGCGCCGAGCTCGTGGGCAGCCACCAGCTCGGACGGCGTGAGCGCGCCCATGCACAGGAAGAGATCGTGCGCGCGGGCGATGTCGGCGACCTCGGGGCTGACGTTCGGAGTGACGAAGAACTCGCTCCCCGCAGCGACCGCTTCGCGGGCGCGCGCGGCTGTCGTGATGGTTCCCATGCCGAAGCGGACCGGCGACCCGGGAGGGCGCTCGCCGAGCAGCTCGCGCACCAGTTCGGCGGCGCCCGGAACGGTGAACGTGATCTCGATCATCTCGAGACCGTGGCGGAGGAAGGCGCGCGCCTGGGCCGCCGCCACGGCGCGGTCCGGATGGCGGACCACGGCGACGATCGGAGCCCGCCGGAGGCTTTCCGCAACGGCTGATTTGAGCTCGAGGGCCGAGGAGGACATTGCCGGAACTCTATCATCCGGGTCCCGATCGGGCGCTCTCCCGGGGTCAGGAACGAGGGGGCTTCTGGACGCGAGTGATGGCGTTCCGGGTGCGCCGCAAGAGCCCCGAGAGGAGCGCTGCCTCACGTTCGGAGAGACCCGCGCGGGCGAGCAACTGGCGGAGATCCCGTGCCACCCGATGAATCGTCGTGTCGCGCGCGAAGCCGACCTCGGCGAGCAGGTCCTGCAGCCGGCCGAAAAGATGGTCGAGCTGAAAGACCGTGGCGCGCGACACCGGTTCGAGAGCGATCGCCCCGGGCGCCCCGCGTGCCACGTAGAGCTCGTAGGCGAGGAGGAGCACGGCCTGCGCGAGGTTCAGGGTCGGGTTCGCCGGCGCCGCAGGAATGCTCACCAGGACTCTGGCGAACGCGAGCTCGTCGCTCGTCAGACCGGAGACCTCCGCGCCGAAGACCAGGGCGACACGGGCGCCCCCGGCATGACGCTCGAGGTGCCCCGGCAGGTCACGCGGCGCGACGACCGGATGCGGCCAGAGGCGATCCCGGAGCGAGGCGGTCGCGACCACGAAGTCGAATCGCGCGAGCGCCGCCTGCAGGCTCGGGTGCCGCTGGGCGCTCCGCAGGATGTCGTGGGCGTGCATCGCGAAGGCGTAGGCGGGGTCCCCGAGCTCGGGGGCGGGTTCTACCAGGAGGAGCTCGGTGAGCCCCATGTTGGCCATCGCCCGGGCGACGGCGCCGATGTTGCCTTCGTGCTGCGGGCGGACGAGGACGACGGCGGGCAGCGTCACGGCCTGCGTACCGCCGACCAGTTCGAGGAGGCGACAACGGCGGTTTCGCCGCTGCCGAGCAGCCACAGCACCGACGGCTTGGGACGCAAGGAGCCGAGACGCATCTGGCCGCCGTTGGCGCCCAGCACGCTCATCGCCAGTGCCAGCGGCTCGGCATCCGCGGCGAACGTCGTGACGGCGACGACGCTCGAGACGCCGGTGGCCGGCCTGCCGCTGCGCAGATCGAAGGCGGGCAGGATGCGCTCGCCCCCTACCAGGAAGGTCTCCGAGGCCGGTTCGGCGACGGCGATCGCCTGGTCGAGCAGGAGGACCTGGCTGGCGGCGTTGCCGGAGGCAGAAAGCGTCGGCAGCGCAATGGGCCAGCCTTGCCCTGCCGGTCCGGGACCGAGGCCGCGCGCCACCGGACCGAGCTCCACCCGGAGGTTCGCGGCCCCTGATGCGACCAGACTCCGTACCGCAAGATCGACTGCCCAGCCGCGGGTGAAGCCACGCAGGTCGAGCTCGGTCCCGGGAGCCAGCTCGAGCTCGCGGGTCTCGAGGCGGAGGGTCAGGCGGCTGCACTTGGTGCTCTCCGCCGCGCTCTGGAGCCGATCCGGAGTGGGAAGCGCGCCGTGCTGGGCGCCCTCGGCCCAGAGCCGATAGACCGCCCCGCCAATCGGGCCGGAGGCGCCGTCGCTCCAGGTGCAGAAGGAGCTCGCGCGTCCGACCAGGTCGAGGAGGTCGGGCGACAGCCGGGCCTTCCCGCTGCCGGCGGCCGCGGCGAGGGCCCGCAGCTCGCGCTCGGCACCGACGACGGCATCCCAGGCGGCGTTCAAGGCCTGCTCGCCAGCAGCCTTGGAGAGATCGAGGACCTCGATCTCCAGCCGGGCGCCGAGGGCGGTCCCGGTCATCCGCAGGGCGGTGGTGGCGCCGACGCGCGGCACCTCCCCCTCCGCCGGTTCCTGCAGGGCGCTCGCGGCCGTGACAGGCACGTCGGAGGCGAGTCCCAGCGGAAACAGTACCCAGAGCAGCCTGGAAAAAATATTTTTCACGAAATCATCATATGCGGCCCAGATGCGACACAATTGCCTTGCTGCCCCTTGCGGAGCGGGACGGGGTTGCAGCAGAATGCGCGGGCGTCGTACTCCGGCAACCATCTCGCATCGGGACGATCATTCAAATGGCAACCGACCGGCTGAAGGCAGTACTGATTCCACTTGCGCTCTGCACCTTCCTCGCCGGCTGCGGCAAGGTGAAGGCGCGCATGGAGTTCAAGCAGGGCAACGCCTCCTACAAGAGCGAGAACTACCGCGAGGCCATCCGGTACTACAAGCAGGGGTTGGAGCTCGATCCGGCGGCCAAGCAGGTCTGGCGCTCGGTCGGCCTCTCGGCGATGGCGGTCTACCGGCCTGGCGACGTCTCCAAACAGAACCTCGAGTATGCGGAGGAGGCGCTCGGCGCGTTCGAGAAGTTCGCCGAGGCCTACCCTGAAGATCAGAAGGTCCAGGACTACATCCTGACCATCCTGATGAGCTCGGAGCGCTTCGACGATGCGCTCAAGCGGTTGCGGGCCAAGGCGGCGAAGAACCCGGGCGACAAAGAGAACAACCAGGCGATCACGACGGTCCTCATTCGGGCCGGCAAGCTCGACGAGGCGATCGCCTACGTCAAGTCACTCGGGGCCCGTGCGGACGGCGTGTCGCACTACACGGTCGGCGTCGCCTGTTGGGACAAGGCCTACCGCGATCCGATGCTCTCTCCGGAGCAGCGCGGAGTCGTCGTCGACGCCGGCATCGAGTCGCTGCGCAAGTCGGTAGCGATGACTCCGGACTCGTTCGACTCCCTGGTCTATCTGAACCTCATCCTGCGCGAGAAGGCGAAGCTCGAAGTCGATCCCGTGAAGCAGCAGGAGTGGATTGCCGAAGCGGTCATTTTCCAGGATAAGGCCAAAGCGATCGTCGCCGCCCGCAAGGCCCAGACGGCCGCCGCTTCTTGAGGCGCCGGGAGAGCCCATGTTCGAAACCGCACTGATCGAATCGCAGAGACAGAAGGCGCCGAGGAACCGGATCCTCATCATCCAGATGGCGCTGCTGATGCACGTGCTCATCATCGGAGTCGTGCTGGCCGCGCAATACTGGACGATCGACCCGGTGGAAGAGCCGCCGATCCAGGTCTCCTTCTTCCAGGCGGCAGCGCCACCGCCCCCGCCGCCGCCCCCGCCCCCGCCGGCAGCTCCGAAGCCGGCGGCTCCGAAGGTGGTCACGGCGCCGCAGGTGGTCGCGGAGATCGTGCAGCCGGTGGAAGTGCCGGAGGAGATTCCCGAACCCAGCACCGAGGTCGCCTCCGAGGGTGAGGGCACCGAGGGCGGAGTCGAAGGCGGAGTCGAAGGCGGAGTCGCCGGTGGGCAGGTCGGTGGCGTTCCGCAGAGCGTCGGCGACGAGATCCTCCGGGTCGGCGGCGAGATCTCCAAGCCGGTCCGCCTCGGTGGAGCGCAGCCGGCTTACACGGAGCTCGCCCGCAAAGCGCGAATCCAGGGAGTGGTGATCGTCGAAGCGATCATCGACAAAGAGGGCCGGGTGACCAACGTCCGCGTCCTGAAGGGCCTGCCGATGGGTCTCGACCAGTCGGCGGTGGACGCGGTCAAGAGCTGGCGCTTCAAGCCGGCGACGTTGAACGGGCGGCCCGTGAGCGTCTATTACTCGCTGACGGTCAACTTCCGACTGCAATAAAACCGAACTGAAAAGGGAAGAGGAGAGGAGCTATGGATTTTAGCCCGATGCATCTGTGGGAGTCGATGACGTGGATCGCCCAAGGCGTGGCGATCACGCTGGTCATCTGCTCTGTGTACTCGCTGTACGTGACGCTCGAGCGTTGGCTGTTCTTCAAGAAGGCCAAGAAGCAGTCGCTCGACTTCGCGAAGCAGGCGACGGCGGCTCTGGCCAAGGATCAGATCCAGCAGGCGGTCGACGTGGCCCGGAAGTTCCCGGCCAGCCATCTGGCGCGCGTCACCCGGGCCGGACTGATCGAATTTCAGCTCGATACGACCCGCGGCGCCTCTTCGGGCCTCTCGGGGCATGACCTGGTCGAGTCCGCCCGTCGGGCAATCGAGCGCGAGACGCTGATCACCTACTCGGACTTCAAGAAGGGCGTCGGCGCCCTGGCTACCATCGCGACGACGGCGCCGTTCATCGGCCTGTTCGGAACGGTGGTCGGCATCATCAACGCCTTCCGCGGCATGTCCTCCGGCGCCGGCGGCATCGCCGCCGTCTCGGGTGGTATCGCCGAGGCGCTGGTGACGACGGCGCTCGGCCTGTTCGTGGCCATTCCGGCGGCATGGATGTTCAACTACTTCACCGGCGTGCTGGAGCGCTTCAGCGTCGAGATGTCGAACTCCTCGTCCGAACTCATCGACTTCTTCATCAAGAAGCATGGAGGCAGCGATGCCGTTGGGGTCCGCGTTTAACATACCGGGGTCGTCCGAGAACAACGTCAAGTCGGATATCAACGTCACCCCGCTGGTCGATGTCTGCCTCGTGATGCTGATCATCTTCATGGTGGTCACGCCTCTGTTGCGCGCCGGCGCCGACGTGAACCTGCCGCAGACCAACATGCCTCCGAAGATGCCGGAGGGGTCGAAGCAGAAGACGATCTCGATGACGGCACGTGCCGAAGTGGTGATCGACGGGGTCTGGATCCCCGATCAGAATCTCAAGGCGTACTTCAAGGATCTGTTCACGCAGTCGCCCGAGAAGACGCTGGTGATCAAGGCGGACAAGGCCCTGAAGTACAAGGAAGTGCGTCGCATCATGCAGACCGTCAACGAGGCCGGGTTCGGCGGTGTCGGGCTGGTGACGGACAAGCGCGAGAGTACAGGCGGCTGAGCATGCCGGACCGGAGGACGAGCCGATGAGTATGGACGTAGGCAGCAGCGGTGGCATCAAGAGCGAGATCAACGTCACGCCCCTGGTGGACGTGGTGTTGGTGCTGCTGATCATCTTCATGGTGATTCAGCCCATGCTGCAGATGGGCTACGAAGTGGAGACGCCGCCGGAGGTGAAGTCCGCGACCCCGCCGCCGCAGAACAGCGAGCAGGTGATCATCCGGATGGACGCCGACGGCAAGACCTTCATCAACAAGCTGGAGGTGCCGCGTACCCAGTTCGCCGAACGCCTGCGGACGGCGATGACCGGTCGCGAGAAGAAGCTCGCCTTCTTCGCTGCGGACGGCGAGCTCTCCTACGAGAAGGTGGTCGAGTTCATGGACCTCTGCCGGAACAACGGCGCGCAGAATCTGGGGATCGTCTTCGACGATCTCCGGCCGCAGACGTAACACCCCTCCCCCTTTCCTCCCTCTTTTCGAGATCTTTCCCGACCCGGAGCTCCGGGGCGGGAGAGGTCTTGACTTGCGCTTTCAAAGTGATATCATCTTGCTAGCCTAGGAGGGCGAGATGAAAGAACGGGAAGCGACGACGGGAAACGGCCTGATGGTGCTTCTGCTGCTGCTGGCGGTCCTTGCCGGTGGCGTGGCCATGGTGGTTCTGGGTGTGCGCGGTGGGGAGCCCGGTTGGATCTTGGGCGGGCTCGTCGGAGCGGTGGCGGCGGTCTTCCTGCTCGCCGGGCTGTTCATGGTCGAGCCGAATCAGGGGAGAGTCCTCACCCTGTTCGGCGCCTATCGCGGCAGCGAGCGGCGGGGAGGACTACGCTGGGCGAATCCGTTCATGACCAAGCGGGCGATCTCGCTGCGGGTGCGGAACTTCGAGACCGCGCACCTCAAGGTCAACGACGCGGATGGCAACCCGATCGAGATCGCGGCGGTGGTCGTCTGGCGGGTCATCGACACCTTCGACGCCGTCTTCCAGGTCGACAACTACGAGGACTTCGTGCACGTCCAGTCGGAGTCGGCGTTGCGCAACCTGGCGACGCAGTACACCTACGACTCGCACGGGGAGCACGAGAAGTCGCTGCGCGGCAATACCGTCGAAGTCGCCGACCAGCTGCGCAAGGAGATTCACGACCGGCTCGTGCAGGCCGGAGTCGACGTGCTCGAGGCCCGCATCACCCACCTCGCCTACGCTCCGGAGATCGCGCAGGCGATGCTGCAGCGCCAGCAGGCGACGGCGATCATCGCCGCCCGCCAGAAGATCGTCGAGGGCGCGGTCGGCATGGTCGAAATGGCTCTCGACCGGCTGTCGGCGAACAAGATCGTGGTGCTCGACGAAGAGCGCAAGGCCGCCATGGTCTCGAATCTCCTCGTCGTGCTGTGCAGCGATCGCGCCGTCACGCCCGTGGTCAACGCGGGAACGCTCTACAACGGTTGACGGGGAAGAGTTGGCGGACCGCAAACCCTTCCTGCTCCGCGTCGACCGCGACTTGCACGCCGCCCTTGAGCACTGGGCAGCGGACGAGTTGCGGAGCCTGAACGCGCAGATCGAGTTTCTGCTGCGCCGGGCGCTGCGCGATTCGGGGAGGGAGCGCCGGCCGACCGCTCCGGGGAATCCTCCCCGTGAGCTCCCGGAAGACGGAAGCGAGAGGCCATGAACGAGCGGCATTGCAGCAAGTGCGGTGGAGCGCAGAAGGAGGGCTTCCTGCTCGACAGGGCGCACAATTCGGCCCGGGTCGGCCACTGGGCCGAGGGCGCACCGGAGTTCTGGTTCCTGGGGCTCCTGAAGATGCGGGGACGCCGCAAGCTCCCCGTCGAGGCCTGGCGCTGCACGAAGTGCGGGCTGCTCGAAAGTTACGCCCGCAGCACACCCGGTTGAGCCGGACCCGGCCGGGCGGAGACCACGGCCCTCTAGAGTGCCCGGACGCGCACCTGCAGGCGCCTCCAGGGCGAGCCGACGAGCGCCACGCCGAGCGCTGAGCCGGAGCCGAATCGAGCCTCGGCGAGGGTTCGGCAGGGGAGGTCGAAGGTGGTCGAGCCGGCGAAGGGGAAGGGCTGCAGCCGGAGCTCGACCCGCTCGCCGGCGTTCTCGCCGTCGCCGAGGAGCTCGACCCTGGCCTGCCAGCCGGGAACCTCGACGAAGGCGGCTTCGCCGGTACAGGCGGCCAGCGAGAGGCCGTCGGCGAGCTCCATCCAGGGATCGTCTGCAGCCACCTCGTCCAGGCTCCCTCCTGCCGCTTCGAGAAGCTCCTGCTGGCGCTCCGCGAGCTCGGCCCGGAAGGCCGCCCAGGAGGGCTCGCCGCCGAAGCGCCGGAGCAGACGCAGGCTGTGGGCCGAAAGGAGCGCCGCGAGATAGGGACTGTCGGCGGCGAAGCGCTCGACCCCGCGCCGCCAGATCTCCTGCCGGAGGTCCCCCGGAAAGTCGCGAAAATCGAGTGCCGTGCTTCCGGAGGCCGCGAGCCTCGGTGCCGAGTCGGCCTCCCACCAGCCGTTGTCGTGCTCCCGCACCGCCCGCAGCAAGAGCTCGCGCCGCGGGTGCTCGACCAGTTCCGGCAGGCGCACGAGCCGCAGGATGTCGCCGGCCAGCCGGGCGTGATCCGCCTGGGTGACGAGGCGGCTGCCGGAGGGTGTCCGGGTCACGATCACTCGAGCGAGCTCTCCATGCGGTGAACCTTACCTCGCCCGCCCCGGCGGAAGGTCCCTGGAGGAGGGGTACCTGCCCGGAAGGAGGTTGCACGGGGCGATAGACTTCTCGCATGGAAAAAATCACGCGCGAAGAAGCGCTCGAGTACCACTCCCGCGCTCCCAAAGGAAAGATCGAAGTCTTGCCGTCGAAGCCGACGGCCACACAGCGCGACCTCTCGCTGGCCTACACGCCAGGGGTCGCCGAGCCCTGCCTCGCCATCGAGAAAGACCCCCTTCTCGCCTACGAATACACCGCCAAGGGCAACCTGGTGGCGGTCATCTCCAACGGCACGGCCGTTCTCGGGCTGGGAAACATCGGTGCCCTGGCCGGCAAGCCGGTCATGGAGGGCAAGGGTGTCCTGTTCAAGCGCTTCGCCGGCATCGACGTCTTCGACATCGAGGTCGCGACGGAGGATCCGGAAGAGTTCATCCGGGCGGTGAAACTGCTCGAGCCGACCTTCGGGGGCATCAACCTCGAGGACATCAAGGCTCCCGAGTGCTTCGAGATCGAACGCCGGCTCAAGGCCGAGATGAACATCCCGGTCTTCCACGACGATCAACACGGCACGGCGATCATCTCCGGCGCGGCGCTCGTCAATGCACTCGAGATTGCCGGCAAGCGCATCGAGGATGTGAAACTGGTGCTCTCCGGCGCCGGTGCCGCTGCCTTCGGCTGCCTGCGCCTCTACCTCGAGCTCGGACTCAGCAGGGAGAACATCATCCTCTGCGATCGCAAGGGCGTCATCTACCGCGGCCGCCCGAACGATACCGACGCCCAGAAGATGGAGTTCGCCGCCGACACCTCGGCGCGCACCCTCGAGGACGCCCTGGCGGGCGCCGACGTGCTGGTCGGCCTTTCAGTCGCCGGCGCCGTCACGCCCGAGATGCTGCTCAAGATGGCGCCGAACCCGATCATCTTCGCGATGGCCAACCCGACGCCGGAGATCGGCTACGACGAAGCCCTGGCGGCCCGTCCCGACGCCATCATGGCAACCGGACGCAGCGACTATCCCAATCAGGTGAACAACGTTCTCGGCTTCCCCTTCCTCTTCCGCGGCGCGCTCGACACCCGCGCCTCCGACATCAACGGCGCGATGAAGCTCGCGGCGACGCGCGCCCTCGCGGGCCTGGCTCGCGAGGACGTGCCCGACTCGGTGCTCAAGGCCTACGGAATCAAGGCTCTCAAGTTCGGCCGCGACTACCTCATCCCCAAGCCGTTCGACTACCGTGTCCTGCTCACCGTCGCTCCAGCGGTCGCCAAGGCGGCCGAGGAGAGCGGCATCGCCCGCGTTTCGGTGGGGAGCGTCGAGGAGTATCGGCACCGCCTCGAACATCTGGTCTCGCGCCGCCTCGAGCTCATGCGCGGAATCTTCGATCGCGCCAAGGAGAACCCGAAGCGCATCGTCTTTCCGGAGGGCGAGGAGGACAAGATCCTGCGTGCGGCGAAGATCCTCGTCGACCAGGGGATTGCGCACCCGATCCTGCTGGCCCGGCGAGAGAGCATCGCCGCCAAGCTCGCCGAGTTGGGCCTGTCGGAAGACAAGATCACCATCGTGCACGCCGAGAGCGCTCCGCAATACGAGCGCTACGCACATCGCTTCCACGAGCTCCGGCGGCGCGCCGGCGTGACTCTCGAGGACGGCTACAAGCGCATGCGATCCCGCAACTACTTCGGCAGCATGATGGTCGCCGAGGGGGATGCCGACGGACTGATCTCCGGTCTGACCTACGAGTATGCCGACACCATCCGGCCGGCCCTGCAGATCATCCACACCCGGCCGGGGGTGAATCGGGTCGCCGGAGCCTACATCCTCATTCTCAAGGACCGGCTCTTCTTCTTCGCCGACACCACGGTCAACATCGACCCGGACGCAGAGACCCTGGCGGAGATCGCCATCCTGACCGCAGAGTTCGCCCGCCGGTTCGACGTCGAACCGCGGGTGGCGATGCTGTCGTTCTCGAACTTCGGCTCCAACCCCCACCCTTCGGCCAGGAAGGCCCGTCGGGCGGTGGAGATCGTCCGTGCCCGCGCGCCGGAGCTGGCGATCGACGGCGAGATGCAGGCCGACACCGCGGTCATGGCCTCGGTGCTCCAGGAGACCTATCCCTGGACGAAGCTCGGAGGTCCGGCGAACGTCCTGATCTTCCCGGAGCTCAACTCGGCGAACACGGCCTACAAGCTGATCTGGAGGCTGGCCGGAGCCGAGGCGATCGGTCCCATCCTGCTCGGCATGGCGAGGCCGGTCCACGTTTTGCAAAGGGGTGTCGAGGTGACGGACATCGTCAACATGGCCGCGATCTGCGTCGTCGACGCGCAGGAGTTCGAGGCCAGACAGGGCAAGTAGACCACTGCCGGACGGACCGGCCCAAAGGGGGCGGGAGGGGGCAGTGGCACCCTGGTTTGAGGATTGCCGTATTAGGACATTAGAATCCCCCATCAACCCCCGGGAGGGCAGACTATGAAGCGCATCATCGGATGGACGACGGTTTTGGCTCTGCTGCTTGCGATCGCGCCGATGCCGGTGCAGGCTGCGGACAACACGAAGCCCCGCATCGCGGTGCTCGAGTTCAAGAACAAGGCGGACGGACAGTGGTGGTACAACGGTGGCGCCGCGGCGATGCAGGACGTCTTCGTGACCGAGCTCGTCAAGAGCGGCAAGTTCCGGGTCATCGACCGCGAGCAGCTCGCGGCGCTGATGCAGGAGAAGAACCTCTCGATCTCGGGTGACGTCGACCCGAAGACCGCCGTCAAGGCCGGAAAGCTCCTCGGCGTGCAGTACTTCCTCACCGGCGCGGTGACCGAGTACGGTGCGCAGGGGACTTCGGCCAGCGCCCCCAGCGTCGGCGGCCTGCCGGGATTCTCCGGCGGCAAGAAGACCTTCACCGCAGCGGCGAATGCGCGCATCATCGACACGACCACGGGCGAGATCCTGTGGGCCGATGAAGCGCGCGGCGAAGATTCGAAGTTCAAGCTCAACATCGGTGGCTTCGGCGGTGGCGTCGACTACGACGATCGCCAGTTCGACAAGGTGATGAAGCCGGTCGTCCAGCAGCTCGTAGCCAGCATCAAGGCTGCCGACCTGTAAACGCTGTCGAGCGATCGCAGTACGAAAAGAGGCGCCCGCGAGGGCGCCTCTTTTTGTGTCTGCGATCGGGTGTCCGGGGGCGACGCGTGCGTCGCCCCTGCCCCTGGTTCAGCCGCCGGTCAGGTTGAAGGCGACCTTGAGGTCCATCCACATCTTCACGGCCACGCCGTTCTTGGTCGCCGGCGTGAAAGAGAATCCGCGGACATAGTCCATCGCGGCCTCGTCCATGCCGAAACCGGCGGCGGCGCCGGTCGCCTGGACGTCGGCGGGTCGTCCCGTCTCGTCGACCAGGACGCGAACGGTGACCGTCGCTTCCTTCTTCATGCGCTGGGCGAGCGGCGGATAGCGCAGGCTGGCGCGCCGGACGACCTTCGGCGGTGTGACGCCGGCGCCCATCGTGACGAGGTCGCCGACGCGGACGGCGCCGGGCGCCGTCGCCGCCGGTGCGGGAGCCGCCGCCGCGGACTCGACCGGCGGGGCGGGCTTGGGCTCGGCCGCGGCGGTGGTCGGTGCGGCCGCCGGCGTCGTCGCCGTCGTGCTCCCGGCGGGCGCTGCCGCCGTGGACGCCGATCCTGCCGCGGCCGCCGGCGGTGGCACTGCGGCCGCGGTGGCGGCGGGTGCCGCCGGCGGCGGGGCCGTCACCGGCCGTGGTGCCGACGCTGCGGCAGTCCTCGCCTCCTGCGCCTTCTTCGCGTCGTCGAGCTGCTTCTGCAAGGTCTTCAACTGCTCCTCGTACTGCGCCGAGGAGCTCTTGATCTTGTCGTCCACGATCTTCTGGATCTGGGCCTGGATCTCCTCCGGCGTCGGACCGGCCGGAGCCGCCCCGGTGTCGGCCGGGGCCGCGCTCAGGGGAGCGTCCGCCACCCCGGGAGAAGCGGGTGCCGCCCCCCCGCGGCCGAACATGAAGTAGCCCACGCCGCCAAGGACGATCAGGCCTCCGACGCCTGCGGCGATCAGCATGCTGTTGTTCTTCGCCGGCTTGCTCTCCATGCTCTGGCGCTCGCGTCCCGACGGGGTCTCTTCGCGCGCCGGGGTCTCGCGGGCCGGGGCGCCGCCGCTCTGCCCGAACGAGGGAGCTTGTGGCTTGGCCGCGGGCGGCGCGGCCGGAGCCGGCACCGGAATGGCGGTGGTCTTCTCGAGCTCCAGCTCCTGCGTCTCGCGCTCGATCTCCTCACGGAAGAGGTTGTGCATGAAGAATGCGAGGTTGAAGGTCGTCGGGTTGTACTGGCCTTCGAACATCATCTTGGCGAGCGTCTTGTGCCAGGTGACGGCGTCGCCGATGCGCTGTTCGCGCGGCACCAGGCTGCGCTTGAGCAGATTCGCCAACTCTGGATGGAGGTTGCCGCCGTCGGCCGCGATGACCGCCTGATCGACGAGCGCCGCCTGGCCGCCGGCCGTGGAGACCGGCAGGGCGCGCCCGGTCAGGAGCTCGAAGAGAATCGCTCCGAGGGAATAGACGTCGTCCGACTTGGCCGGCGCGGCGCCCGAAAGGACCTCCGGCGCGAGGTAGCGGCCGGCGGACTGCTTGATGAGCGGATGGTTCGCTGCCTCTCGCAGGCCGCTCGAGGCCTCGAAGCCGAGCAGTCGGAGCTCACCCTCGTTCGAGACGATCACGAGGTGGGGCGTGAGAAAGCCATGCTGCACGCGCTCGTCGCCGATGCGGGTCTCGTAGGCCACCGCCAGACCGAGGGCGATGCGCTCGGTCATCAACAGTGCATGGTCGAGCGGGATGGGGGAGTGCTTCTTGGCCGACTGCTCGAGAACCTGGGCGAGCGTCTTGCCCGAGATGTAGTCGTAGGCGACGTAGGGAACGCCGCGCACCTGGCCGAGGTCGACGCCGAGGCCGAGGTTCGGGCTCTTCAGCGCCTGCTGCAACGGGGCGCGCGACTGGATCCGCTGCACGAGTCGTTCGCCATCCAGGCCCTGTCCGTTGAAGACGCGCAGGAGGATGACCCTCTCGACGCCCTGCTTGCCGAGCTTGCCGGCGCGAAAGGTCTCACCAAGAGCATCCTCAGAGAGTTTCTTGAGGAGAAGGTAGTTGCCGAACTGGTCGCGTGTGTTCATTCCGCCCCCTAGGCCCGCCGGCGTGACGCTGGCGCGAGCGCCGCGACGTGGAAGGCCCTGTTATCGATGAGCTGCTGTGGGCTATTCCACAGCGGATCGCGGGAACTGTCAATCACGAAGTTTGCGCCTCCGCGGCCTCTACTGCGTGCCGGCGCGCGCCCGAAAGGGTCGCTTCTGCCAGCGTTCGACGTTGCGGTTGTGCTCGGCGAGGGTGTCGGCGAAGACATGACTGCCGTCGTTCCTGCTGACGAAATAGAGAAAGGAGACCTCGGCCGGGCGCGCGGCCGCCTCGAGACTGGCCAGTCCGGCGGAGCAGATCGGTCCGGGGGGGAGGCCCGGAACGCGGTAGGTATTCCAGGGCGACTCCATCCGCAGGTCGCTCCGGGTCAGATTGCCGTTCCAGCGGCCGAGAAGCTTGAGGCCGTGGATGATCGTCGGATCGGCGTAGAGGCCGATGCCGCGCCGCAGGCGGTTGGCGTAGACCGCCGCGATGAGCGGCCGCTCGGAGTCGAGCCTGGCCTCCTTCTCGACCAGGCTGGCGAGGATCACCAGCTCGCGAAGGGGCCGGAGGTCGTCCGCGGCGCGCAGGGGACGGACGCGGGATTCGTACTGGCGGCGGAAGGCCACGACGAGGGCGTCGGCGATCTCGCCCTCCCCGGTGCCGCGGGCGAAGCGATAGGTATCCGGAAAGAGGTAGCCCTCGAGATGGCGGGCCGACGGGTCGAGATCGGCGATGCGGCCCGGCGAGGCGAACTCGGCGCGCAAGCGGCCAGGCTCGCCGAGGCCGGCTGCGGCGATGGCCTGCGCGGTCTCGTCGAGGGTGAGCCCCTCGACGAGAGTGACCGCGAGAGTCCGAATCTCGCCGCGGCGGAGCTTGTCGAGGATCGCCACCGTCGAAGAGTCGGCAGCGAGCTCGTATTCGCCGGCCTTGAGATTCGGCGAGCCCAGGCCCCAGCGCAGATAGGCACGGGCCAGCAGAGAAGAGCGGATCCGCCCTGCGCTCTCCAGCCGGCGCAGGATCCGGCCCCCGGCCTCGCCGGGCTCGACCACGAAAAACGCCACCTCCCCGGGGGTGCCCGGTCCGGGTCGATGCACCTCGCGCCAGCCCCAGACGGCCGCTCCGCCCGCCGCGAGCAGGGCGCACAAGAGGAGGCCAGCGAGGAGACGCAGGCAGCCGTAGCGGCGGACCCTGCCCGCCGGTCGCGTGGGCGACTCGGAAGAAGGTCGAGGCGACTCGGCGGGTGCCGTCACGCGGGACGGCTCCGGTGGCGGTCGAGCGCCTCCTGCAGCAGCAGTTGAGCGGCGAGCGCGTCGCGCCGCTCCTTTCGGCGCGCCGGCGGGACCCCGGCCTCGCGCAATCGATGGTCGGCCTCGCGGCTGGTGAGTGTCTCGTCGATGGTCTCCACCGGCAGGCCGCTCGCTGCGGCAAGGCGGGCCGCGAAGCGTCTCGCCCGCACGGCCGGCGGACCGGCCGATCCGTCGCTGCGCAGCGGTTCGCCGACGACGATCCAGGCGATGTTCTCGCGCTGGGCGATGGCCGCGATCGCGGCCAGCGCGCTCGCGTCGTCGGTGCGCACGAGGGACTCGCTGGGCAGCGCGTAGCTCCCCTCCGGGTCGGAAATGGCCACCCCGATCCTGCGTTCGCCGAAGTCGATTCCGAGGGCTCTCATGGGTCGGGAGCCGCGCAGCGCCTGTGTTAGCATCCGGCCGCTGTCGGGCCTCCTTGCGGAGATCTTGAAGGACGCCCCGAGCAATTCGCAAGTCCCGGAGGACATGGAAGATGCACGAAGTGTTCATCCTCGCCGGAGCGCGCACTGCGATCGGCGCTTTTCAGGGCGTTTTTCGTGACCAGCCGGCGCCGAAACTGGGCGCCCGCGCGATTGCCGGAGCGCTCCAGCGCGCCGGTGTGGCCCCCGCCGATCTGCAGCAGGTCTACATGGGCTGCGTCCTCGCCGCCGGCATCGGGCAGGCTCCCGCCCGCCAGGCGACGCTCGGCGCCGGCTGCCCGGAGTCGACCGGCGCGATCACCTTCAACAAGGTCTGCGGCTCCGCGATGCGGGCCGTCATGTCGGCCGCGAACGACCTGCGCTGTGGCGACTTCTCCCTGGTCGCAGCCGGCGGCATGGAAAGCATGAGCCAGGCGCCCTATCTCGCCGTGGGCGTGCGCGACGGACTGCGGCTCGGAGGCGGCAAGCTCGTCGACTCCCTCGTCCACGACGGCCTGTGGGATCCCTACGGCGACAAGCACATGGGGAACTGCGCCGAAACCTGCGCCCGCGAGTACAAGTTGACACGCGAAGAGCAGGACGCCTTCTCGCGCGAGAGCTATGCCCGCGCGCGCGCCGCGCAGGAGAGCGGCCTGTTCGCCTCCGAGATCGTGCCGGTCGAGATCGTCTCGCGCAAGGGCACCACGGTTGTCGATCGCGACGAGGAACCGGGCAAGTCCGACCTCGAGAAGATGGCCGGCCTGAAGCCGGCGTTCGAGAAGGACGGCACGGTGACCGCCGCCAACGCCAGCAAGATCAACGACGGCGCCGCAGCGCTGGTGCTGGCGACGGGCGAGGAGGCGAAGCGTCTCGGCGTGAAGCCGATCGCCCGTCTGATTTCCCAGGCGTCGCACGCGCAGCAGCCGGAGTGGTTCACGACCGCCCCGGTCGCCGCCATTCGCAAAGCCCTCGACCGGGCCGGACTCACCGTGGCCGACATCGACCTGTTCGAGATCAACGAGGCCTTCGCGGTCGTCGCGCTCGCGTGCATGCGCGATCTCGGAATCGCCCACGAGCAGTTGAACGTGCGTGGCGGCGCGGTCGCGCTGGGTCATCCGATCGGTGCCTCGGGGGCGCGGATCCTCGTCACGCTGCTGGCCGCGCTCGAGGAGCGGGGGCTCAAGCGGGGTTGCGCCGGGATCTGCATCGGCGGCGGCGAAGCGACCGCCGTGGTGGTCGAACGGCTCGCCTGATGGCGATCCTCCGCGGCCGGATCTTCCACGCCGCGCTCGTCGCGCAAGTGGTGCTGTTTGCGGGGATGGCCGAAGCCCAGGCCCAGCAGCCTGCAGCCCCAGCAGCGTCCGCCCCGGAGACGACGCCGGCGCCCGTCCCTGCGCCGACGCAGCCTGTCCCGGCGGCGCCGGCACCCGACCGGATCACTTTCGAGCTCAAGGTGCCGCAGGAACGCGGCGGCGGCACGATCTCGGGATCGGCCGGCGAGCTGGAGAGCTTCGGCGAGAGTCAGGTTTCGGCCAGCGGAGCGGTCGAGATCCACTTCCGCGATGTCGTCGTTCATGCGGAGCGTCTGACGCTCGATCGCGACACGATGACCGTCCAGGCCGAAGGCGAGGTGGTTTTCGACCAGGGTCCGCAGCGCATCTCCGGCCAGCGACTCGAGTTCGACCTCGAGCAGCGCACCGGCACCTTCTGGCAGGCGACGGCATTCGTCCACCCGGACTACTACTTCTCGGGCGACATCATCGCCAAGACCGGGCCGAACGACTTCGCCGTCGACAACGGCGTCTTCACCTCCTGCACAGGTGACAAGACTCCCGACTGGAGTTTCGTCATGTCTTCGGCCGAAGTCGAGGTCGAGGGCTATGCGCGGGTGAAGAACGCGCGGCTGCACGTCAAGAAGCTCCCGGTCTTCTATTGGCCCTACATGATCTGGCCGGCGAAGACGGAGCGCACCTCCGGCCTCCTGGTGCCGAACGTCGGCTATTCACAGCGGCGCGGCGAGTACCTGGGGCTCGCCTGGTACCAGGTGCTCGGACCCAGCTACGACAACACCGTCTACGTCGACGGCTACACCGAGGGCTTTTACGGCGTGGGCGACGAGTTCCGCTACCGGCCCTCGGAGAGCATCCGGGGCCTGGCGAGGGCCTACTACTTCCACAACGAAGAGCTCGACGACGATGCCCTGCGCTTCGACTGGGCCCATGTCGACGACGCCCTGCCGTTCGGCATGCGCGGCGTGGTCGACATCGAGCACTATTCCGACTTCGAGGTCTTCCGCGATTTCGAGCGCAGCGAGAGTCAGAACACCCGGCGCTTCATCTACTCGAACGCCTTCGTCTCCGGGAACTGGGGCGCGCATTCGCTGAACATCCTCGCCGACCGGCGCGAGACCTTTCTCGGTGACAACGAAGAGACGACCATCCAGAGCCAGTTGCCCGAGATCGCCTACCAGCTGCGCGAACGCAAGATCGGGGCGAGCCCGTTCTATCTCTCGATCGGCGCCACCGCGAACTATCTCCAATCGAAGCGCGACGGTTCCTACGATACGGGCTACGGCCGCTTCGATCTGCAGCCCGAGGTCAAACTGCCGCTGCGGCCGGCGCCCTGGCTCTCGGTCGCGGTCGCAGCCGGCGGCCGGGCAACCTGGTGGGGCGACAGCTTCTCGACCTACGAGGTTGATCCGGAGACCGGCGTCGGCCAGCAGCGCTGCGACGACCAGGCCGTCGCCTCCGGCCAGCTCTACTGCGGCGAGACGCTGACCCGGGTCTATCCGACCGCCAACGTCGAGATGGTCGGACCTTCGTTCTCGCGCATCTTCGAGACCGCAGGCAAGAGTTTCTCGAAGTTCAAGCACGTCATCGAGCCGCGCTGGTCCTACGGATTCCTGGGGGCCTTCGACGATCAGAACCGGGTCGCGCAGTTCGACGAGATCGACCTGCTGAACCCGAGCAACATCGCCGAAGTCGCCCTGATCAACCGCCTCCTGGCGCGGCCGGCGGACGCCACCATGGGTGGAGCGTTCGAGATCGCCTCCTTCGAGCTCGCGCAGGCCTACTCGTTCGACGACGAGCAGCCGCTGCAGCGGTCGCGCGACGGGCAGACGAGCGATCAGGCGAGCGCGATCTTCGCGAAGGTACGCTTCAATCCGAGCCGGGCGTTCAGTCTGCAGGCGCAGGCGGCCTACAACACTCTCTTCACCGGCCTCGACTCGACCTCGCTCTCCGGCACGGCCAGATTGCCGCGCGGCAGCCTGGGGCTCACCTGGTTCACCCGCTACGCCGCCGAGAGCTACAACGACCCCGGGCGCTCGGACACGCTCTCCGACCAGGTGCGGTTCAACTTCGGAGTCGACATCCTGCCGAAGCGGCTGCGGCTCGACGGCCAGGTCAACTACGACGTCGAGAACGGCGACATCCAGCAGCAGCGCTACTTCCTGAACTATCTCTCGCAGTGCTGGAGCGTGCAGCTCGAAGGGCGCGAGTACACCCGCGGCCTGCTCGTCGACCGCGACTACCGCCTCTCCCTCACGCTGAAGAACGTCGGCTCGTTTCTGGACATCTCCGGCGGCGCGTCGAGCGGCAGCTGAGGGCGGCAGGAGCCGATGCGGACGCTCGTCTTCGGTGGCGCCGGCATCGTCGGCAGCGCCCTGGTGCGCGAAGGGCGCAGCCGGGGCTGGCCCGTGCTCGGTCTGTCGCGGGGCCAGGGGGAGATCACCGACCGTGACCGGGTCGGAGACGTCTGCGCCGCCTTCCGGCCCGATCTGATCGTGAACTGCGCCGCCTTCACCAAGGTCGACCTGTGCGAGAGCGAGCCCGCGCAGGCCTTCGCGGTCAACGGCGCCGCGGTCGGCAATCTGGCGCGCGCGGCAGAGGCCACCGGGGCACGCCTCGTCCATCTCTCCACCGACTACGTCTTCGATGGCCGTGCGACTTCACCCTACGACGAAGCGCATCCCACCGCGCCGCAGTCGGTCTACGGCGCGAGCAAGCTCGCCGGAGAGATCGAGGCGCTCGCCTTCGGCCGGGCGCTGGTCGTGCGGACCAGCTGGATCTTCGGCTCGGGGGGGCCGAACTTCGTCGACACGATCGCCGGCCGGATCCGCGACGGACAGAAGAGCTTCCGGGTCGTGGACGATCAGGTGGGCGCTCCGACCTGGGCCCCCTTTCTGGCCAGAGCCGTGTCGGATCTGGGAGAATGGGGTACCACGGGGCTGGTGCACTACCAGAATCGCCCGACGGTGTCCTGGTACGAGCTGGCGCGGGAGATCGCCCGACGGCTGGAGCCTTCGGTCGAAGTCGTGCCGATCCCGACCGCGGAGGCACCCCGTCCGGCGCAGCGCCCCGCCTACTCGGTGCTGGCGGTCGATCGATTCGAGAAACTCGCGGGGCGAAGCGTCGAGTCCTGGCTGGACGGACTCACGAGCCACCTCGGACGAAGACAAAGGAGCAGTTGAATGCAACGCGTACTGATCACTGGCATCACCGGCTTCGCGGGCTCGCACCTTGCCGAGCACTTTCTGGCTGACCATCCCGGCGTCGAAGTCTTCGGCACCTACCGCTGGCGCAGCCGGCGCGAGAACATCGAAGCGATCGAGGGCCGGATCCGTCTGCTGGAGTGCGACCTCTCTGACATGACCGCCGTTCGCAACGCGCTCGAGACGAGCCGTCCCGACGCGATCTACCATCTGGCGGCGCAGAGCTTCGTGCCATCCTCGTGGGTTTCGCCGCTGCAGACGCTGACCGACAACGTCTCGGGCCAGACCAATATCTTCGAGGCGGTGCGGTCGCTCGGTCTCGACCCGGCGATCCAGATCGCCTGCTCCTCGGAGGAGTACGGGCTGGTGCTGCCGAACGAGGTGCCGATCAAGGAGACCAACCCCCTGCGGCCGCTCTCGCCCTATGCGGTCTCCAAGGTCACCCAGGACTTCCTCGCCTACCAGTACTTCATGAGCTATGGCATCCGGGCGGTCCGAACGCGCGGCTTCAACCATACCGGCCCGCGCCGCGGCGAGGTCTTCGTCACCTCGAACTTCGCCAAGCAGGTGGCGACGATCGAGGCCGGCAAGGCCCTGCCGGTGATCAAGGTTGGCAACCTCGATGCAGTGCGCGACTTCACCGACGTCCGCGACATGGTGCGCGGCTACGTTCTTGCGACACAGAAGGGCAAGCCGGGCGAGGTCTACAATCTGGCTTCCGGCAAGGCGATCACCATTCGCGCCATGCTCGACAAGCTCGTCGCCCTGGCGAAAGTCGAGGTGAAGGTCGAGACCGACCCGGCGCGGCTGCGGCCCTCGGATGTCGAAGTGCTGATCGGGGACTATTCCAAGTTCCACGCCGACACCGGCTGGGAACCGAAGATTCCCTTCGACCAGACCCTCGAGGACCTGCTCAACTACTGGCGCCAGCGCATCGCAAGGAAGTAGAGCGCGGTTGCCTCCCCTCTCGCTCCCCGAGCCCGGTTTCGAGCCGCTGCGAATCCTCGTCACCGGCGCGACCGGTTTCGTGGGTCGCAGGGTGGTGGCGCGGCTTGCCGCCGCGGGGCACGCGGTGGGAGCGGTCGCGATCGATCAGCACGAGCTGCCGGTCGCGGCCGTCCGCTTTTCGGTCGACATCCGCGACCTCACGGCGCTCTCCGGGGTGGTCGACCGCTTCGCCCCCGAGCGCATCGTGCACCTCGCGGCGCTCTCGCATGTCGGAGAGTCGTGGCGGCGGATTCCCGACTACTTCGCGATCAATGTCCTCGGCGTCGAGCACGTCGTCACCTCGGCCCGCGGTTGTCCCCTCATCTTCATGTCGAGCGCCGAGGTCTACGGCCTCGTTCCGGACACGGCGCAACCGATCCCCGAGAGCCGCCAGGTCGCGCCGCGTACGCCCTACGCGCTGACCAAGGCGGCCGCCGAGCGCCTGGCGCTCGCCGCGGGCGCCACCGTCGTGCGCTCGTTCAATCTCATCGGTGCCGGCCAGGCTCCGAGCTTCGCCCTGCCCTCCTTCGCGGCGCAGTTGGCCGCGATCGAGAGCGGCGCCCCCGCGGTCCTCTCGGTCGGCAACCTCTCGGCCCGGCGCGACTTCGTGCACATCGACGATGCCGTGACGGCGCTCGCAGGGCTCGCCGAACGACCGCGGCCCGGGGAGATCTACAACCTCGCGAGCGGCGAGGACCACTCGATCGCCCAGCTCCTTGCGCGCCTCGTCGCCCTCTCGGGGCTCGCGGTGCGCCTCGAGGAGGATCCGGAGAAGCTGCGGCCGGTGGACGTGCCCCGTCTCTGCGGCGACGCCGCGCGTCTGCGGGCCCTCGGCTGGGCGCCGGAGCGCGGCGTCGAAGCGGCGCTCGGCGACCTCCTCGCCGAAGCGCGCGATCACCGGAAGGCGCGGAAGGCGGCGGCGGCGAGCGCGGCCGGGGGGCCGCCCGCTTGAGGATTCTGATCACCGGCGCGACCGGCTTTCTCGGGCGCCGCGTCGTCGCCGCCCTCGCGCCGCGCCACGAGCTGCGCCTCCTGGTGCGGGGGACCGCCTCGCGCGAGCGCTTCCCGGAAGGGGTCGGGTTCGTCGCCGGCGACGTCACCGATCCCTCGAGCCTCGCCGCCGGCGCCGCCGGCTGCGACGCGGTCCTCCACGCCGCGGCCCTGGTCAAGATCGACGCTCCCGCCGCCGAGTTCGATCGCGTCAACGTCGCCGGACTCCGCAACGTCCTCGCGGCGGCAGACGCTTGCGGCGTCTCGAGGATCCTCTATGTTTCGAGCTTCATCGCCCTGGGGCCCACCGAGGGCGCTCCCGGCGGAGTGAAGGACGAGCACGCCGAGCCCGCCCGTCTCGCCGCCGACGGCACGGTCGAACGGCACAACTGGATCAACGACTACCAGCGCACCAAGACGATCTCCGACCTCCATGCCCGCCAGGCGATCGCCGCCGGAGTGCCGCTCACGGTCCTCTACCCGGGAGTGATCTACGGCCCCGGTGAGCTCACCGAGGGCAACATCCTGGTGCGCCACCTGCTCGACCTGGCGCACGGCCGCCTGCCGGCGCTCGTCGGCAAAGCGGAGCGCCGCTGGAACTACGTCTTCGTGGACGACGTCGCCGACGGGATCGTCGCGGCGCTCGAGCGCGGAGCGCCGGGCCGGCGCTATCTGCTCGGGGGAGAGAACGTCACCCAGGAGGAGCTCTACCGGCTGGTCGGCGAGATCGGCGGGATCCGGGTGCCGCGACTGCGCATGCCGGACTTCCTCGCCAGCGCGAGCGGGGCGGCGATGAAGGGCTGGGCGCGCCTCACCGGCGGTGTTCCGAGGCTGACGCCCGACCTGGTCGAGATCTACCGCCACGACTGGGCGTACGACTCGTCGACCGCCGCCAGCGAGCTCGACTACCGGCCGCGGAGCTTGCGCTCCGGCCTCGAAACGACGATCGGCTGGCTGCGGGAGATCGGCTCTTGGCCGGCCTGACGGCGGGCGAGCTCGGCCGCAAGGCCGTGCACATGGCGGTCGGCGGTTTCGCATTCGCCGTGCGCCCGCTCGGCGCGCCGCTCGCGGCTCTGGCGGCGCTCGCAGCCATTCTCTTCAACGCCTTCCTGCTGCCCCGGATCGGGGGCCGCAATCTCTGGCGCGAGGGCGAGACGCAGAGCGGATTCGCGCTCGGCATCGTGCTCTATCCGATCGCCGTCCTGCTGCTGATCGTGACCTTTGCGAGGCAGCTCGAAGTGGCGGCGGCGACCTGGGGGATCCTCGCCTTCGGCGACGGCATGGCCTCGATCGTGGGCATGGCGGTTGGCCGCCGCAAACTCCCCTGGAACCCGGCCAAGAGCTGGGCGGGGTCGATGGCGTTCGTCCTCTTCGGCGGGCTCGCGGCGGCGATCCTCCTCCTGTGGAGCGCGCCGGGTCTCTACGGCGCCGGTTTCGCGATCACGATCGCCTTCGCCGCGGCGCTCTTCGCGGCGGCGCTCGAGTCCCAGCCCCTCGGCCTGGACGACAATCTCGGGGTGCCCCTGGTCACCGGGGTCGTGCTCTTCTGTCTCACGCTCACCCAGGGACAGTGGGGCGTGGTGGACACGCCCGACTTTCGCCGGCGGTTCCTCATCGGCCTGGCAGTGAACGTCGTTCTCGCGGTCGCCGCCTACGCGACCCGCGGAGTGGGGCGCTCCGGAGCGGCGGTTGGAACCCTTCTCGGCACGGCGATCTGGGCTTTCGCCGGAGCGCCGGCGTTCGCGCTGCTCTTCGCCTTCTTCGTGCTCGGTACGGCCGCTACGAAGCTCGGGTATGCGCGCAAGGCGGCCGCCGGGATCGCGCAGGAGAAGGGCGGCCGGCGCGGGCCCGGCAACGCCCTGTCGAAAACGTCCATTCCCGCTCTCGCAGCGGTCTTCGCCGCCACGACCAGCTATCCGGAGCTGTTCGCGCTGGCGCTCGCCGGAGCGTTCGCCACCGCGGCCTTCGACACCGTCTCCTCCGAGGTCGGCAAGGCCTACGGCCGCCGCACCTACCTCATCACCACGCTGCGCTCGGTTCCGAGAGGTACCGACGGCGCGGTCTCGTTCGAAGGCACGCTCTCGGGGCTGGCGGCCGCCGTTCTCCTGGGCGGTCTGGGTGCCGCGCTGGGGCTCTACCCGGCCGCCGGAATCGTCGCCGTCGTCGTCGCGGCGTTCGTCGCGACGACGCTGGAGAGCGTCGTCGGCGCGACGCTGGAGAAGCGCGGCCTGCTCGACAACGAAGCGGTCAACTTCCTCAACAGTCTCGCCGGCGCGCTGCTCGCCGCCGGTGGCGGTTTCCTTCTGCTCTGACGGTCCCGGTCCGGCGCGAGACCTGCTGCGCGAGCTCCGCGAACGAAACTCCCGATGCCGCTGGCCGTAGACGAAGCAGGCCAGGGAGAGAGATGACCGTGAATGGGCGCGCAGTGCAAATGAAGCGGCTCGCTCTCTGGGGGCCGGCGCTCGCGGTGCTCGCCCTGCACGCGCTCTTCGCCACCACCTACGGCATCTTCCGCGACGAGCTCTACTACCTGGCCTGCGCGGCGCGACTCGACTGGGGCTACGTCGATCATCCTCCGCTCGTCGCCGCGCTCACCGCGCTGTGGACGAGTCTCTTCGGCCCTGGCCTGGCGTCGATCCGCCTCCTCGCGGCGCTCGCCGGCGCGGGCACGGTGGCGGTGGCGGGCGCGATCGCAAGGCGCCTGGGGGGTGGCAACTTCGCGGTCGCGCTCACCGGGCTGGCAGTCGGGCTCTCGCCGATCGTGCTGGGGCTCACCTCGGTGCTGTCGATGAACGCCTTCGATCTCCTCTTCTGGGCGCTCGCCTGCCGGCTCGCCGTCGGGCTCCTCGATGGCGACGACGAGCGCCTCTGGCTCGCCTTCGGTGCGGTCGCGGGAGTCGGACTGCAGAACAAGATCAGCATGCTCCTCCTGGGCTTCGGGCTGGTCGCTGGAACGCTCGCGGCGCGCCGCTTCGCGGTGTTGCGCAGCCGCTACTTCTGGCTCGGCGGAGCGCTCGCCGGGCTGCTCTTCCTGCCGCATCTGCTCTGGCAGCGGGCGCAAGGCTGGCCGACGCTCGAGTTCATGGCGAACGCCCGGGGGACGAAGAACCTGGCTCTTGCGCCGCTCGACTTTCTGGCGAAGCAGTTCCTGCAAACCGGGCCCGTCCACGCCGTCGTCTGGATCGCGGGCCTCGGAGCGCTCCTGATGACGGTGCGTTTTCGACCCTGGCGCGCCGTCGGCTATGCCTATTTCGCCATCCTCGCCGTCATGCTCTCTACCGCCGCGAAGCCCTACTACCTCGCGCCGATCTACCCGGTTCTCTGGGCCGCCGGCGCGGTGGCTTTCGAAGCCTGGACGGATTCCTGGCGCGGCCGCGCGGCGGTTGTGGGCATCGCGCGCTGGGGCTTGCCGGGGCTCGTCGTGCTCTCGGGTCTCGCTCTGGCCCCGCTCGCGCGACCGATCCTGCCAGTCGACGAGTACGTGCGCTACGCCCGTGCTTTCGGCATCGATCCGGGAACCGACGAGCGCAAGGCGGTCGCCCGCCTGCCGCAGTTCTACGCCGACATGCAGGAGTGGCGTGGCCTCGCCGAGGCGGTGGGAGAGGCGACCGCGCGGCTCACCGCCGCCGAGCGCCGTCACGCCTGCGTCTTCGGACAGAACTACGGCGAGGCGGGCGCGGTCGAGTACTTCGGCCGCGAGCTCGCCCTGCCGCCGGCGATTTCGGCGCACAACAACTGGTTTCTCTGGGGAACAGGCGCCTGCACGATGGAAGTCCTGCTGGTCATCGGTGACGATGCCGAGCGCCTGGAAGAGCTCTTCTTCGAGGTCGAGCTCGGGGCCACGTTCGATTGCCGGGATTGCATGCCGTACGAAGATCTACTCCCGGTCTGGATCGTCCGTCGGCCGCGTGCCGATCTGCGCGCGCTCTGGCCCCGGATCAAGCACTTCGACTGAGGCGGCCGGAAGCGAGGACCCGGCCGCCGCGGTGCTATGGTGGAACCTCGAGGCCGCCTCTGCCGGTGCGGCCGCAAAGAGCGCATGGTAGCCACCCCGTCGACCCGGTCGTCCCGCCTCCGCCGGGCATTGCTGGCCGCCCTCGCCGCGGTCTGGCTTCTCGGCGGAACGGTCTTCATCTTCCAACTCGAGCTGCGCGAGTCCGCCTCGGAGGAGGGCGACGCGGGATTCGCGCTCCGGCTCGGAGCGCTGCTCCTGCAGCTGCTGATCGCCGTTTCGGCGACCGCAATGCTCGTCTGGACCCGCGCTCGGCGCAACGCCGAGCGCGCCGAGAATCAGCGCGCCGAGGAGTTCCGCCAACTCTTCCACGACGCCAGCGAGGCGATGTTCGTCGTCGACAACGAGTTCGTCATGGTGGAGGTCAACGCCGCGGCGTGCCGCCTGATCGGCGTCACGCGGGCGGAGGTCCTCGGTCGGCCCCTCACGCAACTGGTCGAGGCGGAGGAGCTTGCCACCCGGCCGATGCACATTGCGGAGCTGCAGGCCGGCGAGAAGGTCGTGAGCGAGCGTACTCTCCTCCGCAAGGACGGCACCAGGATCATCGCCGAGGTCGCCATCCAGCAGCTGCCCGATGGCCGCTTCCTCGGGCTGGCACGCGACGTCTCGCAGCGGCGAACGCTCGAACAGCGTCTGCGCCTGCTGTCGCGCGCGGTCGATGAGAGTCCCTCGGCGATGGTGATCACCGACCCTGCGGGCCGGATCGAGTATGTCAATCCGAGCTTCAGCAGGATCACCGGCTGGTCGCTGGCGGAGGCCGTCGGCAATACCCCGGCGATCCTCAAGTCAGGACAGACTTCCCCAGCCACCTATCGCGAGCTCTGGGAGGCGATCCGGGCGGGCAGGGAATGGCAGGGCGAGCTCATCAACCGGCGCAGGAACGGCGAGTACTTTCCCTGGCTGCTGAGCGTTCATCCGATCCTCGGCGAAGATGGCGGCGTCGAGTACTTTCTCGGCGTCGGCGAGGATGTCACCCAGAGCCGGGCGGCCGAGCGGGCCCTCGCGGAGACCCGCACCGAGCTCTACCAGGCGCAGAGAATGGAGGCCCTTGGACGGCTCGCGGGCGGAGTTGCGCACGACTTCAACAACCTTCTCGGGATCATCCTCGGCTACTCGGACCTTCTCGGGTCGACTCTGGACGAGGGTTCGGAGGGGCGCGAGCAGCTCGCCGAGATCCGCAAGGCCACGGTGCGAGCTGCCGATCTCACACGCCAGCTGCTGGCCTTCAGCCGTCGTCAGGTGCTGGCGGTCCGCGTGGTCGACGTCGCGGCGCTACTCGAGGACTCGCGCAAGATGCTCGAGCGTCTCCTGCCGGAGAGCATCGAGCTCCGGCTCGACGTCGCTCCTGGGGTCTGGTCGGTGCGCGCCGATTCGACTCAGCTCGTCCAGGTGCTGATCAACCTCGCCGTGAACGCGCGCGACGCCATGCCGCTCGGCGGTCGGCTGGCCATCGCGGCCGGAAACGCCGACCTCGCGGAAGAGGAGGCGGCCGGGAAGGGGCTGTCGGCGGGCGGCTATGTCTGCCTGACGGTCCGCGACAGCGGGCAGGGCATGACTCCCGACGTCGTCGAGCAGGCCTTCGAGCCGTTCTTCACGACGAAGGCTGCGACGGGCGGCACCGGGCTCGGGCTCGCCACGGTCTACGGCATCGTGCAGCAGCTCAAGGGCTGCGTGGAGATCGAATCCTCGCCGGCGCACGGAACGACCCTGACCCTCTATCTGCCGCGATCCGAACGCGACTCGAGCGGCGCGGCTGCCGCGCATTCGGCCGCGGCCGACCGCAAGGTCCAGGGGACCATCCTGGTGGTGGAAGATCTCGCGCCGCTGCGCCGGCTGGTCGAGGTGATGCTGACGCGGATCGGCTACCGGGTTTTCACGGCGGCGTCGGCGCGCGAGGCTCTCGCGCTCTCCGGCGAAGGCGGATTGGAGTTCGATCTCCTGCTCTCCGACATCGTCATGCCGGGCATGGACGGACGGGACCTGGCGCGCCTCATGCGCTCGGCGCGGCCGAAGCTCCGAGTTGTTCTGATGACCGGCTACGCCGACCTGCTGGCGGACTCGTCGGATCTGCAGGAGCTCGGTGCCGACGCCATTGTGCAGAAGCCGTTCGCGCGCGCCCAGATCGAGCGCGTGCTCGCCGACGTGCTCGCCATGCCGGAGGAAGACGGGAAGGTGAGCTAAGCTTCGCAATCATATGAAGAAGCTCGATCTCTACGCCCAGCTCTCGCGACCGTTCACGCTCCTGCCGCCGCTCCTCGGGATCATCTCGGGGGCGATCTGCGCCTGGGGCTCGATCCACAATCCCGATCCCGACCGCGCCCTGACGCTCTCGGTGATCCTCACCGTAGCGCTGGGCTCGCTCTGCGCGAGCTTCATGAACGCGGCCTCGAACGCGATCAACCAGATCACCGACCTCGAGATCGACCGGGTCAACAAGCCCGGCCGGCCTCTCGTGACCGGGGCGCTCTCTCTGCGCGAGGGCTGGATGTTCACCTGGGTCTTCTACGCCCTGGCGCTGGTGCCCACCTGGGCCGTCGTGGTCTTCCCCCACACCACTCTGGCGGCGAAGATCGGGGCGCCGCTCCCCTGGCACGAGACCTTCTACATCTATCTCGCCGGGATGATCTTCACCCTGGTCTACTCGGTTCCCTCCTGGGGCCGCACCAAGGCGCGGGGGATGTGGGCGAACTGGACGATCGCGATTCCACGCGGCTGCCTTCTCAAGGTCGCCGGCTGGGCGATGGTCGCCCGCATCGGACACTGGGAGCCGTGGGCGCTGGGTTCGATCTTCATGCTCTTCCTGGTCGGCGCCGCTTCGACCAAGGACTTCGCCGACATCAAGGGCGACGCGGCCGGCGGCTGCAAGACGCTGCCGATCCTGCACGGCCCGAAGAAGGCCGCCTGGATCATCGCGCCGTTTTTCATCTTCCCCTGGCTGCTGGTGCCGCTCTTCGCCCATCTGCCCGATCCGCAGAATCCCTCCCATCCGATCCTGACCGGAAACCAGTGGGCGCTCACGGGTCTGGGTGCTCTCCTGACGGTCTGGGGTTGCTACACGGTTTACTTGATTCTGCGCGATCCGGACGACCTGACGCGCACCGAGAACCACCCCAGCTGGAAGCAGATGTACCTCATGATGATGGCCGCCCAGATCGGCTTCGCCGTCGCCTATCTGCTGCCACACTGAGCTCGGCGCGTATCGCGCACCGGGGGCGGCAGCGCGATTGTGCTACGGTGTGCTCCATGAGCGACACAGAAAACCCCCGCACGCCTCAGGTCGGGGTTCGCGAGCTGCGCCAGAACCTCTCTGTTTACCTCGACCGGGTGAAGGAGGGGGAGCGCCTGGAGGTCACCGAGCACGGCCGCCCTGTCGCGCTCCTGGTGCCGCTGCCCGACGACGACGATCAGCTCGAGCGCATGATCGCGGAGGGCCGGGTGATTCCGGCGACGCGCGACCTGCAGGAGGTCCTTCGCCAGTATCCGCCCCGCCCCGCGATTCCCGGCGAGAGACCCTTGAGCGAAGTCCTGCGGGAGATGCGGGACGAAGAGAGCCTCTGACCGCGGATGCTCGTCTACTGCGATGCTTCCGCGCTGGTCAAGCTGTTCGTGAAGGAGGAGGTTTCCCAGGCACTGCGGTCTTTCCTCGGCCGAGAGTGCGTGCTGAGCTCTTCCGAGCTGGTCAGGGTGGAGGTGCTGCGCACCTTGCGGCGGCGTGGGGACCGCCGCGACGAAGAACGTGCCGCCGCCTACCTCGACTCACTGGCCCTGATCCGTCTCGACGCAGCCACACTCGATCGCGCGACCCGCCTCGGACCCGCGACTTTGCGGACGCTCGACGCGATTCATCTGGCGACGGCATTGGCTCTCTCTCCTCTGCCCCGGGCCTTTCTCTGCTACGACCGGCGCCTTGGCGCGGCGGCGCGCATCCACGGTCTGGAGGTCGTCGCTCCCGGCTTCGACGAGGTCCACGAACCGTGAGCGACGCTGTCGCTCTTGCTCGCGAGCTCGGGCACGAGCGCGTGCTGATCGTCCAGGAGCCCGCGGCCGGCCTGCAGGCGGTAATTGCCCTCCATGACACAACTCTGGGCCACGCCATCGGCGGCACGCGCATGCGGAGCTATCCTGCGTTCGAGGATGCCATGGAGGACGCCCTGCGGCTGTCGCACGCCATGACCGCAAAAGCGGCCTTCGCCGGCATGCCATGCGGCGGCGGCAAGGCGGTGATCGATGGCGACCCCCTGCGCGAGAAGACGCCGGAGCTGCTCCTCGCCTTCGGCAGGGCGGTGGACGAACTGGGCGGTCGTTTCTTCACCGGCGGCGACATGGGAATCGACGCCGCGGATCTCGCCATCATGGGCCGGGCTACGAGCCATATCGGTCATACGCCGGCGACTGCCGGGGTCGATGCCTCGGACCTGACAGCGATCGGTGTCCTCGCCGCGATGGAGGTCGTCGCGGGGCGCCTCGGCAAGCCGCTCGCCTCATGTACCGTCGCGCTTCAGGGCCTGGGGGAGGTCGGGGGGCGACTGGCCGAGAAACTTGCTGGGAAAGGGGTCAGCCTGATCGTCACGGACACCGTCCGCGGCCGTTCGGACGCTGTCGTGCGCGCGACCGGCGCGCGGGCCGTGGCGCCGGACGAGATCTTCGACGTCGAGTGTGACCTCTTCTCTCCCTGCGCCGCCGGCGAAATCGTGACGGCCGGCGTTGCCGGGCAATTGCGCTGCCGCGCGATCGTCGGGGCCGCGAACAACCCGCTCGCTTCGCCAGAGGTCGGAGAAGACCTTCACCGTCGCGGCCTGCTCTACGCGCCGGACTTCGTCGTCAACGCTGGTGGACTGCTCTCCGTGCTGTTCGAGACCGGGGTCCTCGACGAGACCGGCATCGTGCGGCGGGTCGAGCGCATCGGCGCCGACCTCGCGGAGCTTCTCGGGCGGGCCGAGCGTGAGGGCTCGGCGCCCTTTCGAGTCGCCGAACGGATCGTCGCCGAGCGTCTCGCGGCGGCGCGGGCGGCCTCCCGGACAGCGACACCGGCTTGAGCGGCGCTCTCACCCGCGCCCTGCTGCGACCGCCGCCAGGAGAGGCCGCGGACGGACGGTGGTGGCGCTTCCAGGCCCCCGAGGCGAGCCTCGTCGCTACCGCCCCGGAGGAGATCCCGGAGCTGCTCGAGCACGTCGAGCGCGCCGGCGAGCGCGGTCTGTGGGCGGTCGGGTTTCTCGCCTACGAGGCGGCGCCGGCCTTCGATCCAGCGCTCGCGGTGACGGCGCCGGGAGCCGCGCCCCTCGCGGCCTTCGGTCTCTTTCCGCCGCCGGAGCGGATCGACGTCCCGGCCCGCGCCGAGGCGGCGCCGCAAGCGGGTCTTCACCCCCTGCTCGACGAAGCGGCACACGCAGCAGCGATCGCAGCGATCCGCGCTGCGATCGCCGCCGGGGAGACCTACCAGGTCAACTTCACCTTCCCCCTGCGCGGCCGCTTCGCTGGCGACGCCGAAGCGCTCTTCTGGCGTCTTGCTCCGGCCAGCGCGGCGCCGTATGCGGCCTTCCTCGATTGCGGCGCAACTGCCGTCGTCTCACTCTCACCGGAGCTCTTCTTCTCGCGGCAGGGCGATCGACTGGTCATGCGTCCGATGAAGGGCACGCGGCGCCGGGGTCGATTCACGATCGAGGACGACCGCCAGGCCGCGGAGCTCGCCGGTTCGGCGAAGGAGCGCGCCGAGAATCTGATGATTGTCGACATGGTGCGCAACGACCTCGGCCGGATCGCCGCGACCGGAAGCGTCGCCGTCGAGAGCCTCATGGCGCTCGAGCGCTACCCAACCGTCTGGCAGATGACCTCGACGGTCGCGGCGAACACCACGGCGGGCTTACCGGACATCTTCGCGGCGCTCTTCCCCTGTGCCTCGGTCACCGGCGCGCCCAAGGCACGGACGATGCGGTGGATCGCCCGGCTCGAGCGCCGGCCGCGCGGAATCTACTGCGGAGCGATCGGGTGGGTGGCGCCGCAGCGCCGAGCGAGCTTCTCGGTGGCCATCCGCACGGCGGTGGTCGACCGCACCGCGCAGATCCTCGAGTACGCCGTCGGCAGCGGCGTCGTCTGGGACTCGGAGGCGGCAGCGGAGTACCGGGAATGCCTCACCAAAGCCAGGGCGCTCGAGGACCCAGGACCGCCGTTCGCGCTCTTCGAGACCCTGCTCTGGCGCCCGCGCTGCGGCGTCAGTCTCCTCGAGAAACACCTCGAACGCCTGGCAGCATCGGCGAGCTACTTCGGCTTCGACCACGACGAGACGGCCTGGCGCTCTGCCGTCGAGGCCGGGCTCGCCGGTCTTGCCGGCCGGGAGTCGCAGCGCCAGCGCCTCCGCCTCGAGCTCGCCCCGGATGGAGATTTTTCCTTTACCAGCAGCCTTTTTCGTCCCGATCGGCACGAATGGCGCGTGACGCTCGCCAGCACTCCGGTCGCCTCCGGGAACGTGCGTCTCTTTCACAAGACGACCGATCGCCGGGTCTACGATGCCGCGCTCGCCGAGGCGCGCGCGGCGGGTGCGGAGGAGGCGATCCTGTGGAACGAGCGGGGGGAGCTGACAGAGGGGACGCGGACGAATCTGGTGCTCGAGCTCGGTGACGAACGCCTCACCCCGGCGCGGGAGTGCGGCCTCCTGGCCGGAGTCTTCCGTCGGTCGCTGCTCGAGCGCGGCAAGGTGCGGGAGGCCGTGCTGACGCGAAACGATCTCGCCCGCGCGTGCCGGATACTCCTGGTCAACTCCCTGCGCGGCTGGATCCCGGCCGAGCTGGTCAGGCGGTGAATGGAGAGGGCGGGGCCGGCGAGGCCGGCGGGGCGGTGCTCGCGGTCGCGCGCTCCTGGAGGCTCCGGAAGAGCTTCTGAATCGAGTTGAAGTCGGATTGCGGGAAGTTCGCCGGGTTGCCCCAGAACTCGGCCAGGCCCCGGTGTCCCCAGCTCTCGTAGACCGTCACCTTGATCATCAACTGCAGCTTGTCGCAGGCGCGCACGAAGCGGGCCTCGGCGGTCGCCCCGTCCTCGTACTCCTCGTAGAGGGCGGTCGCCTTTGGGTCGGCCGGGGCGAGGATGTCGGCCGCCGCCCGGCGCTCGGCGGCATGCTTCACGTCGGCCGGCAGGTAAGTGGTGGCGGTTCGGGGCAGGTCGCCGATCCGCAGCTCGGCGAGATCGTGCATCAAGGCCAGCTCCACGGCGTGCGCACGGTCGACTGCCGGCTCGTCGCCGGCGAGGAACCAGACCAGCAGCGCGAGGTGAAACGTGTGCTCGGAGACCGACTCGCAGTCGGAGATGCCGCGCAGGAAGTAGCCGCTGCGCGGCACGCGGTCCAGCGTCTGGAGCTCGAGCAGGAGATCGAGCAGGCTGGCGTTGGCGTGGCGCAAGCCGGGTTGCCTCAGGGTCTCCAGGGGAGGCCCGCGCCGAGCCAGCCGCGTGACATGTAGTCGGACATCGTGATCACGAACATCAGCATCACGAAGAAGAACCCGCTCGCCGCGACCAGCGGAATCAGCCGGGTGCCGTACTTGGCGTGCATGAAGAACATCACGACGAGGGTGGCCTTGACCACCGCGATCGACAGCATGACGACGTTGTTGGCCGGCCCGAGGTCGACGAACGCCACGGCGACGGTGATCGCTGTGAAGACCATGAGAGCCGCGAAGACCGAGAAGTAGGTCTTGAGCGGAACGATGTGGTGCTCGGACATGGCTCAGGCGCCTCCGTGATAGTGCCGGCCGATCAGATAGAGCAGCGGGAAGAGGAAGATCCAGACGATGTCGACGAAGTGCCAGTAGAGGCCGAAGTTCTCCACCGGGTTGTAGTACTCGGCCGAGAAATGCCCCTTCAGAGCCTTCCGCAACAGCCAGACGAGCAGCCCCAGACCGATGATCATGTGCAGGGCGTGCATGCCGGTCATCGCGAAGTAGAGCGAGAAGAAGAGCTCGGCGCGCGACCCGACCTCGCCGGCGAAATGGAAGTTCGGTCCGGGGACGAGGTGGTGCTCCCACTTCGCCGAGTACTCGAAGTACTTCACCACCAGGAAGACCGTGCCGAGGAACCCGGTGGCGATGAGCCAGTTGACCAGCGCCTTGATCCTTCCCTGTTGCGCCGAGCGGACGCCCAGCGCCATGGTGAGGGAGCTCGCGATCAGCACGATCGTGTTGAACCCGCCGAGCTCGATCGAGAGCTCGTGGCTGCCGGCGGCGAAGGCGGTCGGGTCCTTCCAGCGGTAGAGCAGGTAACACATGAACAGCCCGCCGAAGAACATGACCTCCTGCACCAGAAAGAGCCACATCCCGAGGGTGGAGGCTTCCTTCTGCTGCTCGAGGTCGTCGAAGTGGTGCGCCAGAAACGGGGAATGAACGTGGGACACGAGGGCGGCTCCTTGTTCGTCGCTCTCTATCAATGCGAACGCGCGGGAGGAACCGCACGCCCCGCGGCCTCTTCGGCCGCCTCGAAATAGTCGTAAGGCTCACGTGACACGCTGGGCGTCGAAGTGAAGTTCTCGGTCGGCGGAGGGGAGGTCGTCTCCCACTCGAGGCCGCGCGCCTGCCAGGGATTGTTGCCGGCGAGCGGACCGCTCGTGAGCGACCAGATGAAGTAGATCGTCGGCAGCACGAAGCCGATGGCGAGCACCGAGGCGCCCGCCGTCGAGAGGATGTTCAGGACCTGGAACTCCTCCGGATAGGCATGGTAGCGGCGCGGCATCCCCATGTAGCCGAGCAGGAACTGGGGGAAGAAGGTCAGGTTGAAGCCGACGAAGACCAGCAGGGCCGAGATCTTCGCCCAGAACTCGGGGTACATCCGGCCGGTGATTTTGGGCCACCAGAAGTGGAGGCCGCCCAGGTAACCCATGATCGTTCCGCCCACCATGACGTAGTGGAAGTGCGCCACCACGAAGTAGGTATCGTGGACGTGAACGTCGAAACCGAGCGTTCCGAGGAAGACGCCGGTGAGGCCGCCGATGGTGAACAGGCCGATGAAGCCCAGGGCGTAGAGCATCGGAGTCTCGAGCGAGACCGAGCCCTGATACAGGGTCATCGACCAGTTGAAGACCTTCACCGCGGAGGGGATCGCGACCAGCATGGTCAGCAGCGAGAAGATCGCGCCGGCATAGACCGACTGGCCGGAGACGTAGAGGTGGTGACCCCAGACGATGAAGCCGAGCACCGCGATGCCGATCGAGGCGAAGGCGACGAAGTGGTAGCCGAAGATCCGCTTGCGGGAGAAGCAGGCGATGAGCTCCGAGATCACCGCCATCGACGGCAGGATCATGATGTAGACGGCCGGGTGGGAGTAGAACCAGAAGAGGTGCTGGAAAAGAATCGGATCGCCGCCCTTGGCCGGATCGAAGATCCCCAGGTGGAAGAGGCGCTCGAAGACCAGCAGCAGCAGGGTGATCGCGACGACCGGTGTGCCCAGGACCATGATCAGGCTGGTCGCGTACTGCCCCCAGATGAAGAGCGGCAGACGGAACCAGGTCATGCCCGGGCAGCGCATCCGATGAACCGTGACCATGAAGTTGAGGCCGGTCAGGATCGACGAGAAGCCGTTGATGAAGACGCCGATGCCGACGATCAGCACGTTGGTCGTGGTGTAGGAGGTGCTGTAGGGCGGGTAGAAGGTCCAGCCGGTGTCGACGCCGCCGTTCAGGGTGCCGATGAGCATCAGCACGCCGCCGGTCATGTAGAGGTACCAGCTCGCGAGGTTGAGCCGCGGGAACGCCACGTCCTTGGCGCCGATCATCAGCGGAATGAGGAAGTTTCCGAGGATGCCGGGAATCGCCGGAATCAGGAAGAAGAAGACCATCGTGACGCCGTGGCCGGTGAACACCCGGTTGTAGGTGTCCGGGAGCATCAGATCGCCGAGCGGCGTCATGAGCTCGAGCCGGATGAGCATCGCGAAGATCCCGCCGAGCAGGAAGAAGCAGCTCACCGAGATGAGGTAGAGCATCGCGACCCGCTTGTGGTCGAGCGTCAGCAGCCAGGACTTCAGGCCGTGCCCGTTGGTGAGGAAGTTCGGCCGCTCGGCGGGAGCGGATGCAATTGCGTTCATCGGGTAGTCCCCTGGGAGGCCGGCGTCGTTCCTGCCGCCGCAGTGTCCGCGGCCGACAGGCTCTTGATGTAACTGATCAGCTGCTGCAGCGCCTCGTCACTCAACTGGCCCTGGAACGAGGGCATGATCGGCTCGTAGCCCTGCACCATTCTCGCGGCGGGCATCAGGATCGACTCGCGCAGGTAGGCGTCGTCGGCCAGAGCCGTGCCGCCATCGGCGAGCGCGACCCGGGTGCCGTAGAGGCCCTGGAGCGAAGGTCCGCGTCCGCCCGGTTCCGGCTTGTGGCAGGTGTTGCAGGCGTACTGGGCGAACAGTCGCTCGCCGTCGGCGGAAGACGCCTTCGGCGCCGGCGCGGTGGCGAGCCATGCCTGGTACTCCTCCTGCGTCTGGACGACAACGGTGCCGATCATCCCGGAGTGCTCGGTGCCGCAGAACTCGGTGCAGAACAGGTGGAACCGTCCGACCTTGGTCGGCGTGAACCAGACCGAGGATTGGCGGCCGGGCAGCACGTCGGCCTTGACCCTGAAGGCGGGCACGAAAAAGCTGTGGATGACGTCCTCGGAGGTCATCACCAGCCGGGTCGGCTGCCCGAGCGGCACATGCAATTCGTTGATCTCGCGCTGGCCGGTCGGATGCTGGATCTTCCACATCCACTGCTTGCCCGAGATCTGGTACTCGATCGCGTTCGCCGGTGGCCGGTAGAGGCGGAAGAACACCTTGACCCCCCAGGCGAAGGAGAAGAGCGCGATCAGCAGGGGAATGACCGTCCAGGTGATCTCGAGGAAGGCCGAGTTCTCGAAGTTGCTGCCGACCTGGTTGGTGCTCGTCCGGCGGTAGCGGATCGCGAAGAAGATGACCATCGCGGCGATGAGCACGGTGAAGAACGTGCCCATGCCGACGAGAAAGAGCGTCAGGTTGTCGACTTCGCTGGCAGCGGCCGAAGCCTGCTCCGGCACGAAGGGGAGCTTGAAGTTCATGACCGTGCGACTCCTCCGGCTGCGGCGCGTTCGAGACGACGCTCGCTGCGAGACATCCAGAACATCGAGAAGATGAGTGCCGCGAGGGTGACCGCTCCCGCCACCTTGACCGCAAGGAGGGAGACGGTGGTGTACTTCCCGAGCGCGGCGTCGTAGTTGAAACAGAGCAGCATGAGCTTCTCCGAAAGGCCGCCGATTCGGCCTTCGGCGGCCTCGAAGAGCGCGAGCTTCAGATCCTTCGGCGCGTATTCGACGCCGTAGAGGTAGCGCGCCAGGCGGCCGTCGGGGGTAGCGATCATGACTCCGCTGGCATGCGCGAACTGCCGGATCGTCGGGTCCCAGGCGTAGCGGAAGCCCGCCGCCGCGGTCAGGCGCGCGATCGCGTCGGCGTCGCCGGTCAGGAAGTGCCAGCCGGCGGCGCTTTCGGGCCTGCCGTAGCGTTCGACGGCAGAGCTCTTGCGCTCGGCCGCCGTCTCCGGGGTGTCTTCCGGGTCGAAGCTCACGAACACGACCTCGAACTCCGTGCCGGGCACGTAAGGCACGCCCTTCATCGCGGCGGCGGTACCGATGATGATCTGCGGACAGAGCACGGGGCAGCGGTAGTAGACGAAGGTCAGGAGCACCGGCCGGGTGCCGAAATAGTCGCCCAGCAGGACGGGCTTGCCGGTCTCGTCGCGGAAGGGCAGGTCGAGCGGCAGGGTCTCTCCGAGCCGTTGATCGAAACCGACCAGATCCTGGATCTTCTGGGCGTTGAGCGCCCCCGGCTGGGGCGTGCGTTCGGCGAGCCCCGGACCCGTGAACTGCCGGGTTTCGGCCGCCGCGCCAGCGGCGAGCGGCCCCATGGCGGCCGCCGCGACGGCGAACGCCGAGGCTGCGAGCGCCAACAGCGAGGACGCCCGGGGCCCCGGGCGGGGGTCCGGCTGCGGGTCAGGGCGGAGAGGTACTTTGCGGATCGGCATCTGCAACGTCAGTGCGCCGATCCTTCGTGGGCCGCGGGCGGCACAGCGGCGGCAGCCGGGGCGGCGTGGGCGTCGGCGGAGGGATCGGCCGGCGCTGGCGCCGGCGCGGGTGCCGCCGGTGCGGCTTCCGGCTCGGGCACGGCGAGGCGGTCGATCGCGGCCTCGATCGGCATGTGGGCGAAGCCCGCCGCCTTGTCGGTCCAGCCCCAGGTCGTCAGGCGCTCGCGCTCCGCAGCGCGCATCGCCGCAAGCTCCTTTTCGGGCGCGACCTGCAGGTTGGGGGCCGGCGGGAGGACGTTCCTGGCGGCCTCGGTGAGGGGAGAGGCCACCGGGTCCTGGCTGGCCGTCCACTTCGAGAGGCCGAGATAGATGAAGTAGCCGATGACCAGCGCACCGATCGTCGTGCCGCCCAGCCAGAGGCCGATCTCGATCGTCCTGCGAACGTCGATCTCCGAGTCAATCGGAGCCCGGCCGGGATTCGGATGAGCGCCTGCGGCGCTGGAGTGAGCGCTGTGGCCGCCGTGCTTGTGATCAGTCATGACCGAGGACTTCCTTCCACTGCGGATCGTTGACCGCGACGAGCGGGCGTCTGCCGAGCTCGCGCGCGAACAGATAGAACCAGAGGCCCCCGATCCCGACCGGAATGGCGACGAAGAGCCAGTGGATCGAAAAGCCGCCTTCGCGCAGCGTCGGACGAGTCAGCCAGACGAGGTCGGCCCAGCGCATGACGAGCACGAAAGCGGCCACGGCTGAGAGTGCCTGGGCCTTTTCCTTGACGCTGCGCGACAGGAGGATCAGGAACGGAAAGAAGAAGTGGAAGATCAGCAGGCCCGCGGCGACGTAACCCCAGCCGCCGTGGAAGCGCACCGCAAACCAGACCGCCTCTTCCGGGAGGTTGCCCTGCCACATGATGATGAACTGGGAGATCGTCAGGTAGGTCCAGAACATGACGTAGGCGAACAGGAGCTTGCCGTAGTCGTGGAAGAGCTTGCGGCTGAAGATCGCGTCCATCGGTTCTCGCTGGCGCAGCCAGTTGGCGACGAGGATGATGAAGGTCATTCCCGCCAGCGCCTCGCCGGCGACGAAGATGGCGCCGTAGAGGCTCGAGAACCAGTGCGGATCGAGCGACATCAGCCAGTCGAAGCCCATGAACGTATTCACGATGAGGTAGAGGAGCAGGCCCACCGCCGAAACGTCGTGCATCTTCCGCTTGAGGTCCGGGTCGCCGGTCTCGTCCTGGCGCTTCGACTTGGCCGAGAGGTAGTAGGCGTAGAAGGAGAAGAGCGCGCAGGCGAACAGCGTACGCGCGATGAAGAAGGGTACGTTCAGGTACGGCGCCTTGTGCTGCAGGGCATGGTCCACCGCCACCTTGGCCGGATCGGCCCACATGAAGATCGCGTCGAGTCCGAAGAAGAGCGGAATTGCGGCGATGCCGACGAACGGAATGGTGCGTGCCGCCGCCTCGACGATACGCCGGGCCGCAAGGCCCCAGCCGCCGCCCGACAGATGCTGCAGCATGAGGAAGCCGAGCGAGCCGACCGCCACGGTGTACCAGAGCAGCCAACCGACGAGATAGGCCTCGAAGAACTCCTGGCGCGCCAGGAAGAAGCCGGCGATCGAGGCGGCGGCGCCGGCGGCACCGACGACGAGCGACTTGCCGGCGAGGCCGGAGAGCGCGGCCGGCGCCTCGAAATCAGCGGAGCGGAGCGGGAAGTGGAGCGTCCTCATGGCGCGATCGCGGTTCCTCTCGTTGTTCGGGTGGCGCGGGTGGTGCGGGTGGGGCGGATCGAGCGGGTGCGGCTCGCCGACTCCGTCCCGGAGGTGAGGTCGTTCGGGCCGGTCATGGATGCGCGCCCCCGGCGGCGTGCGCGGCGGCGGCCGGCGCGTCGAGCGCGTTGAGCTGAGCGAGCTGTTCGGGCGTGAGGCTCGCGGCCTCGACGTGCTGCGAGAGTTGCAGGGCGCGGATATAGGCGGCGATCGCCCAGCGATCCTCCGGCGGAATCTGCGGCGCGTAGCTCGGCATGACGGCGAAGCCGTTGGTCATCACGTCGAAGAAGTAGCCGATGGGCACCTGCCGCAGGCGTTCCTCGTGGTACGAGACCGGCTGCTTGTAGCCGCGGCGGACGACCATCCCGCGGCCCTCGCCCACCTGTCCGTGGCAGGGCGTGCAGTAGATGTTGAAGCGCTCCTGGCCGCGCTTGAGCAGGGTGCGCGTCATGGGCATCGGCAGCTCGGTGGCCATGCTGCCGTCGGCGAGCCGGCCGGTGTAGAAGTGGGAATCCTCCCGCAACGTGCCGCGGGCGACCGTGTTCACCGGAAACGGACGCATGCCGCTGCCGTCGGCGAAGAAAGTGCTGCCCCGGTAGGGCTTGAGCTTCGGCTGGTCGTGCATGTCCTGGCGGCAGCCGATGGCTCCGAAACCGCCGAGCGCCAGCAGCAGCAAGAGGCCGGTGCGTCCCGCGACGGCGCGGGTGGAAGCCGTCTTCCGGTCAGAGCTCGACATCGTTGACCTCCATCGCGCCGGTCGACAGCAGGAACTCGCGCGTGCCGGAGGGGTCGAACTTCCCGTCCTGCGCCTCGATGCAGAGAAAATAGCCGTCTCGCGAGGCCTTCTCGCGGAAGCGCGCGACGTTGAAGACCGGATGGTACGGCTGCGGCAGGCCGTTCAGCAGGAACATGCCGATGGCGGCCGAGAACGCGGCAAAGAGAATGGTGCACTCGAAGAGCACCGGGATGAAGGCCGGCCAGCTGTTGTAGGGCTTGCCGCCGATGTTCATCGGGTAGTCGACGGTCGAGGTCCAGATCTGGAGCCCCCAGCCGGCGAGCGCGCCGACGATGCCGCCCGTGAGGCAGATGAGCGGCACTTTCGACTTGTGGTGGTCACAGATCACTTCCGAGATCGCTTCCACCGGGAACGGCGTATAGGCGTCCATGGCGCGAAATCCGGCGCTGTGAGCTTTGCCGGCGGCATCCAGCAGTTGCTGCGCCGTCGAATACTCCGCCATCAGGCCGTGGAGGCCCGGGCTCGGGGTTGCGGTCGAGGTAGTCATCCGTGCGCGGGCTCCTTGACTTTGGCGTCGGGGGTGAGCCCCTTCATCTCGAACATCGCGATCGCCGGGAAGACGCGCACGAAGAGGAACATGAGCGCCATGAACAGGCCGATCGAGCCGAAGAAGGTGGCGAAATCCCAGCGGGTCGGGTAGTACATGCCCCAGGAGCCCGGCAGGAAGTCGCGGTGGAGCGAAGTCGGAATGATCACGAAGCGTTCGAACCACATTCCGAAGTTGACGAACATCGAGATGATCCAGAGAGCGGCGATCGACTTGCGCGCCTTGCGGAACCAGAGCGGCTGGATCGCCAGCACGTTGCACAGGATCAGGCTCATCCAGATGAGCTTGTAGGGGCCGAAGATCCGGTTGCGGATCATGTACCACTCGTAGATGTTGCCGCTGTACCAGGCGGTGAAGATCTCGACGAGGTAGCCGTAGCCGACGATCAGCCCGGTCACCAGCATCACCTTGCCCATGTTGTCCATGTGCTTCATGGTGATGAAGTCCTCGAGGCCGAAGAGCTTGCGCAGCGGAATCATCAGTGTGAGCACCATCGCGAAGCCGGCGAAGACGGCGCCGGCGACGAAGTAGGGCGGGAAGATCGTGGCGTGCCAGCCGGGGACCTGGCCGGAGGCGAAGTCGAAGGAGACCACCGAGTGCACCGAGAGCACCAGCGGCGTCGAGAGGCCGGCGAGCAGCAGGTAGGCCGACTCGTAGTTGTGCCAGTGCCGGGCGGACCCGCGCCAGCCCATGGCGAGGGCGCCGTAGATCTTCTTCTGCCAGAGCTTCTTGGTGCGATCGCGAAAGGTCGCGAGGTCCGGCACCAGGCCGATGAACCAGAACACCAGGGAGACCGAGCCGTAGGTCGAGACCGCGAAGACGTCCCAGATGAGCGGCGACCGGAAGTTCGGCCAGATCGCCATCGTGTTGGGATAGGGCAGCAGCCAGTAGACCGCGAGCCACGGCCGGCCGGTGTGAAAGAGAGGATAGAGCAGCGCGCAGGCGACGGCGAAGAGCGTCATCGCCTCGGCGAACCGGTTGATCGACGTGCGCCACTCTTGCCGCAGCAGCAGCAGGATCGCCGAGATCAGCGTTCCGGCGTGGCCGATGCCGATCCACCAGACGAAGTTGATGATGTCGAAGCCCCAGCCGACGGGGTTGTTGTTGCCCCAGATGCCGATGCCGGTGAAAACCAGCTTGGTGAGGGCGGTCAGCAGCATCATCGCGCCGCCGAAGGCGATCGCCATCGCGATGTAGAACCAGAGCGGCATCTTGCCGAAGACGACCGAGCTGATCTTGTCGCCGACCGAGGCCGGAGAGTGTCCGGGCGCGATGACCGGCGGGTCGACGAGCGGCACGGGCAAACGAGGGGATTCGGCGACACTCATGCGGAAAGCTCCGGATTGGGGTTCTTGACCATCGCGAGATAGGTGGTCCGCGGCCGGGTGCCCAGTTCTTCGAGCAGCGCGTAGTTGCGCGGATTCTTCTTCTCGGAGACGACCTTGGCCGCCGGGTCGTTCAGGTTGCCGAACGAGATCGCCTGCGGCGGACAGGCCTGCTGGCAGGCCGTCTGGATCTCGCCGTCCGCGACCTGGCGCAGGTCGCGATCGGCCGGTATCCGGGCGCGGTTGATGCGCTGCACGCAGTAGGTGCACTTCTCCATCACGCCGCGGCTGCGCACGGTGACGTCGGGGTTCCTCTGCAGCTTGAACTGCTCGGTCTCCCAATCCTGGAAGAGGAGGAAGTTGAACCGGCGCACCTTGTAGGGGCAGTTGTTCGAGCAGTACCGCGTGCCGACGCAGCGGTTGTAGACCATGTCGTTCAGGCCATCGGTCGAGTGGACCGTCGCCGCAACCGGGCAGACGACCTCGCACGGGGCCTGTTCGCACTGCATGCAGACGATCGGCTGGCTGACGATGGACGACGGCTCGTCGACGTCGCCCTGGTAGTAGCGGTCGACGCGGATCCAGTGCATCTCACGGCCGCGCGACACCTGCTCTTTGCCGACCACCGGAATGTTGTTCTCCGACTGGCAGGCGATGACGCAGGCGTTGCAGCCGTTGCAGGCGTTCAGGTCGATGACCATGCCCCAGGCGTAACCCTTGTACTCGAAGCCCGGGTTGAAGGAGGCGTTGACGTCGATGCCTTCGTGGGCGCCGGCGTGAGCGAAATGGGGGTCTTTTTCGAACTCGGAAAGCGTCGCCTGGCGCACGACGGCGCGCGCGGTCGCCTGCTCGCTCTCCTCCCGCATCCAGTCGATCGAGTGATGACCCTGGGTGGTGGCGAGCTGGGCGCTTTCGCCGGTCGCCTCGAGGGTGACGGCGGGCAGGCCGTAGCGGCTGGTGCGGGTCTGCGCCGCGTAGGCGCTGAAGCCGATGCCGTTGGCCACCCTGCCGGCGCGCGTGCGGCCGTACCCCAGGTGAACCGTGGCGACGCCGTCGGCCTGGCCGGGCAGCAGCCAGACCGGACCGGTGAGCTTGCGCCCGTCCGGGGCGGTGAGCGCGACGATCTCGTTGCCCGCCACGCCGAGCTTCTCGGCGGTGCCGGGCGAGAGCAGGATGGCGTTCTCCCAGGTCAGCTTGGTGATCGGCTTGGGCAACTCCTGCAGCCAGCCGTTGTTGGCGAAGCGCCCGTCGAGGACGCAAGGGTCGGGCCGCAGGGCGAGCTCGAGCGCGCCGCCGGCCGGTTCGGTTGCCAGCGTCTGGACGGCGGCGGCGACGCCTGCCGCGACCAGAACCGGCTGGGTCGCGGGCAGAGCGCTGCCCGGCAGCATCCCGTCGTGCAGGAGCTTGCGGAAGGACGGATCGAAAGTCTCGCCGCCCATCTGCGCCTCCCAGGTTTCGCGCATCAGGGTGTAGGCATCGTCGGTCGAGCGTCCGAGCAGCGCAGCGATCATCTCGCTCGCCGTCTTCCCGCCATAGAGCGGCTCGATCAACGGCTGCACCAGCGTCACGGTGCCGTCGTAGGCCCGCGCGTCACCCCACGACTCGAGATAGTGCGCCGCCGGCACGTGCCACTGGCAGTAGGCCGCGGTCTCGTCGTCGTAGAGGCCGTGATGAATGCGCAACGCCGAGCTGCTCTTCCAGATCGCGGCGACGTCGAGGTCGGCGGGCGCGTCGTAGACCGGATTGACGCCGGAAACCAGCAGCAGGTCGACCTTTCCGGCCTTCATGTCGTCCAGCAGGGCGACGAGGGAGGCGAGGCCGTCGACTGGATCGGCGGCGATCGGGGCGCTGTAGACGAGCGTCCCGCCGCTCGCGCCGCTGGCGCCGCTCGCTCCGAGCGCCTCGTTGATCGCGGCGACCAAAGTGTGCGCCGCGGCCGGAAGCGACTCCCCGGCAACGACGAGGGCGGCACCCCGATGCGCAACGAGGTCGCGCGCCGCGGCTTCGACCCACCTGGCTGTCGCCGAATCGAGCGCCGGAGCGCCGACACCCGCGACACCGACCGCCGCGGCCAGCGCCTGAACGATGCCGGCGGCCTGAGAGGGCCGGATGCGGAAACGGTGATCGGCGACCGTCCCGGTCGCCGTCGGGCTCGACTCCGCGACGTACAGCCGGTTCATCGCGGTGGCACCGTGTCCTACCCGGCGGCGATCGGCGAAGTCGCGGGCGTAGCGCACCGAGCCCGGTCCGGCGGTCAGGAAGTCGGACTCGAGCGCCAGGATGACGTCGGCCCTGGCGAGGTCGTAGCGCAGTCCGACCGGCGCTCCGAAGGCCTCCGCGAGCCCCTTCGTCGAGTTGTCGGCGGCCAGCGGATCCCAGCGGTGCCAACGCGCCTGGGGGTAGCTCTCGAGCAGGGAGGCGATCAGACGCGCCTCGGTGGGCGAGCTCGTCGGACCGGTCAGCAGGCGCAGCCCCGCGCCGCCGAAGGCCGACTGGGCGTTCAGGGCAGCGGTGATCTGCTGGTTCAGGGCCGTCCAGGTGGCCGCGTTGCCGAGCTGGGAGATGGCCTGCGACCGGTCCGGGTCATAAAGGCCGAGCACCGAGGCCTGGGTCACGGCATCGCTCGCGCCCAGGCTCGCCGGGTGCTCGGGATTGCCTTCGACTTTCGTCGGGCGGCCGTTGTGACTCTCGATGAGCAGGCCGGTGGCGACTCCGGAGAGCGCCATCGAAGTGGCGAACAGTACGGGCTTGCCGGGAAGGAGCTCCTCCGCCTGGCGGACGTACGGCACGATCTTTTCGATCGGCTGGCGGGTGCAGGCGGTGAGCCCGGCGAGGCCGAGCGAGGCCGCGGCGAGCTGCAGGAAGTTGCGTCGCGAGACGCCGTCCGGCCACTCGGAAGCGAAGCGCGGGAACTCACGATCGAGCAGCTCACCGAACTCCGGCGTCTCGGCGAGCTCTTCGAGGCTCCGCCAGTAGGTCGCTCCACCGCGGCTCTGCAGGCGCTCGCGCGCTGCCGAAAGATCGAGCGGAGCCTGCTGCGCCGAGGGCTTTTTCCACTCGACGTGGCAGTCGCCCGCGGGGGGCGACCCGGCGGAGCTGACCGGAGGGGCCGGCGGGGCCTGCGTGTCCGGCGAGACCGGCGAGGGATGCGGAATCAGAAGTTCGGTCATGAGGGATCTCTAGCGATGACAGTTCGAGCAGCTGACCTTGCTCTGGACATTGTTGGCGAGCGCCCACTCTTTCTGTTTGGCGGCAAGGTCGGCTGGCGGTTGCCAGAGGACATTGGTGACTTCCTCGCGCGGCCGCAGGTTCGGAACCGGGTCGCGGTGGCAGTCGAGGCACCACTTCATGGTGAGCGGCGCCCCCTGGTACATCAGAGGCATCTTGTTGATCGGGCCGTGGCAGGTCGTGCAGGCGACCCCTTTGGCGACGTGGATGCTGTGGTTGAAATAGACGAAGTCGGGGAGATCGTTGACGCGGTTCCAGGTCAGGGGCTTGCCGTCCCGGAAACTGGCGCGCACCGGCTCGAGCACGGCGGCGTTGGTCCAGATCTGGTTGTGGCAGTTCATGCAGGTCTGCGTCGGCGGAATTCCGGCCGAAGCCGCGCGCTCGACGCTGGTGTGACAGTACCGGCAGTCGATGCCGACCTGCGCCACATGGTGGTCGTGACTGAACGGAACCGGCTGCTGGAGAACGATGCCTTCGCGGGTGACATAGCCGGAGTGGGCCAGGGTCCACAGGGCAAAACCGCCCGCCGCGGCCAGAAAAAGGGCCACGAAGACCGATGCCCGAGCCAAGGCGTTCGCGCTGCGAGGGAAGATCTGCGGCATAGGTTGTTAGCTCTTTCCGTTGTCGCGCACGTGTCCAGGGCGCGCCGAGGGCGTGCGAAGCGTCGGCGAAAAATTTCACATCGGTCGGCGGCTTGTCAAACCCGACCCACCCTTGCGGGCGGTCGAACCCCGCGCTATGGATCAGGTACGGCGCGGTCGCCGGAGCCGGATGGAAGGCATCTCCTGCGGGCGCGCCGTCGGGCGGTCCGGCGTCGGACTCGAGAGGAGGGCTGGGATAGGATTCGCGGCGTTCTTTTCGGAGGATCGGCATGAAGAAACGGCTCGAGAGGGTGCAGAGCCCGCAGTTGGGCAGGACAGTGAGTCTCTGGAGCTACGGCCACTGGGGGCCGCCTCTGGTGGTCTTCCCGACAGCGGCGGGTTTCGCGCACGAGTGGGAAGCGCAGGGGATGGTCGAGGCGCTCGCCCCCTGGCTCGAGGCCGGGAAGCTCAAGCTCTACTGCCCCGAGTCGAACGTCGCCGAGGCCTGGACGAAGAAGGAGAACGACGCCGCCTGGCGGATCCAGCGTCACGTCCTCTATGAAAAGTGGGTCGTCGAGACCCTGGTGCCGCACATCCGGCAGGACTGCAACACTCCAGCGGCTCCGATGATGACCGCCGGCGCGAGCCTGGGCGCTTTCTACGCGGCGAACATCGCGCTCAAGTACCCGGAGATCTTCCGCTGGGCGCTCTGCATGAGCGGCCGTTACCTTATGACTCATTTCACCGAGGGTTACTCGAACCTCGACGTCTATCTCAACAACCCGCTGGCCTACGTCCAGGGCCTCTCCGGCGAGCCTCTCGACCGGGTGCGCCGCAACACTCACATCACCCTGGTCTGCGGTCAGGGAGCCTTCGAAGAGGGCTGCATCGAGGAGACCCAGGCCTTAGGCGACCTGTTCGAGAACAAGGGGATCCCGCACGATCGCGACATCTGGGGCTACGACGTCGCCCACAACTGGGCCTGGTGGAAGCGGCAGGCGCAGTACCACCTCTCCCGCCGCCTCGGCCCCCCGCGCTGAGACTCTAGCCCGGCGCGCCCTCATCTCCTTCTGGCAGCGCTCCTGCAGTCGCCTGGGGCAGGCGACCGGGTGCGCCGGGTCGGAACCTCCAGCGAGGCCGCTCTCTGCGCCCCTGCGCCGTGCAGGAGCTCCGCCGCAAGGCGCGGCGGAGCGCGACCAGGAGAGAGTTATGAAGATTCTTCCGTCTTTGCCGTTCGCCCTCGCATTGGCCACCACTCTCGCCGCGGGTGGTTTCGCCCCGGCCGCAGCCCAGAACTCCGCCGCTGAGGTGGCCAAGGATCGCTGCGACCTGCAGCTCGCCTACCAGATCTCCCGGAAGGCCGGCGGCAACGTCCCGGACTCGGGACTCGACTACCGCCGGGCCCGGGTCGTAGCGCTGTCGTCCTCCAAAATTCGCGTCGAAGGCCAGGGCCTCTACCGACGGGATCGCTTCGACCGCGGCCGGCCCTACGCCTACAAGTGCACCTTCAACTCCCGCACGGGAGTGGCCAAGGCGAGCTACGACTGGACCGGGCCGGCTCTGGGCCCGAAGGACGACGACGGATGGCCGGGCGGCCCCAACCACATGCCGCAGGGGCGCGTGATCTGGAGCGGCGCCGTGATCAGCGTCCAGAGCGGCAAGGCGCTCGACGTCGCGGCGGGCAGCAACTATGACGGCGCGGCGGTGATTCAGTACGCCTTCAAGGGCACGCCGAACCAGCTCTGGGACGTCATCGACGCCGGCCGCGGCCGCGTCGTCTTCGTCAGTCAGGACAGCAACAAGGTCCTCGACGTGCGCGGCGCCGCCGAGCGCGACGGCGATCCCGTGCGGCAGTTCCGCTACAACGGCAACGAAGACCAGCTCTGGCGGATCGAACGCCTGGGCGGCGGCGCTTACCAGATCGTCAACGTCGCGAGCGGCCGGTGCCTCGACGTCGAGGGCGGCGGCCGCCAGGACGGTGCGCGCCTGATCCAGTACCAGTGCCAGGGGAGCGGGAATCAGGCCTGGCGCCTGGGGAACTGACGCAGAGCGCGACAGCCGGGCAGGACCAGGGTGATTCCCTGGCCCTGCCCCCCCTCGACGCAGCCTTGGAGAGAGCCGGATGGAGCGACCGCCGCGCTTGGGCGTGCGCCTTCGGATCGAGACCCCATAGAGTGGCGGGATGAACCTCGACGAAGCCTCCGGCGAGAGCGCAGCGATCGGCCTGAGGAGGCCGCACAAGAACCTCCTCGTCTACTACTTCCTCCACTCGTTGCTGCTGGGCCCGTTTTTTCCGATGCTCTTCGTGCCGCGCCTCTTCAAGTACCGGAGCCTGCGCTACCACCTCGACGGCGCAGGGCTCGCGGCGGAGTGGGGAATCCTGTTCCGCCACGAAATCAGCCTCTCCTACTCGCGCATTCAGGACATCCACCTGGCCAGTAACCTCCTCGAGCGCTGGCTCGGACTGGCCCGCATCCAGATTCAGACCGCGAGCGGCTCGAGCGGTGCGGAGATGACGATCGAGGGGCTGCCCGACTTCGAGGCGGTCCGCGACTGGATCTACACCCGGACCCGCGGTGCCCGGCGGCACCCAGCGGCGCCCCCCGCCGTCGGACCCGCGGCGCTCCCCGAGGCCGAGCGGGTGGTTGCGGCGCTCCAGGAGGCGACGGCCGAGCTCCGGCGGGTACGCGAGCTCCTCGAAGGCGTCGCAGACATTCGCAAGGCCGAGCGCGGCACGGCGGCGGGCGCACCGTGAAGGCGCACCTGCTGCGGCTCCTGCGACTCGCCGAGCGGCCCGAGCCGCCGCCGGGATCGGGCCCGACACTCGAGATCTTCCGGGCCTCGCCCCGCTTCTTCCAACTCCAGGCGGCTCGCTGGGCGCTCGGCCAGGCCTTGGCTCTTGCCGGCATCGTGCTCTCTCTCGCCTTCCTCGCGGCCGTCGAGCAGGCGGGCGAGGGCACCCTGAACAAGGTGATGGCGAGGCTCGCCGACCGGATCTTCCACATCGACCGGCCCGAGCTCGCCGCCCATTTGACCGACCAGGTGTGGAACGTCGTCCGTGCCCTCGAGCTCCTGGCTGTGGCCTTCTTCGTCGTCGGGCTGGCGGCGAGCTGGGTGCTGCTCCGCCTCGACTGGGAGGCGCGCTGGTACATGGTGAGCGACGAGAGCCTGCGCATCCGGGAGGGCCTGTTTCGCACTCATGAACGCACGATGACCGTGGCCAACATCCAGAACCTCTCGATCCGCCGCGGACCTCTTCAGAAGCTGCTCGGCATCGCCGACCTCGAAGTCCGCACCGCCGGCGGCGGCAAGTCTTCGCGCGACGAGCCCGGGAGCACCAGCACAGACCTCCACGTCGGCCGCTTCCGCGGCATCGAGAACGCCACCGCCCTGCGCGACCGCATCGAGGCCTCGCTACGCCGTCACCGCGACACCGGACTGGGCGACCCCGACGACGCGCACCCCGGCCCGGCGCCGGCGGCAGGCGCGGCAGCGACGTCGGGCGTCGCGGGCCCGTCGCCGGTGGTCGCAGCGGCCGAGGCGCTCTGCCGCGAAGCCGGCGCGCTGCGAGCCGCCGCGGAAGCACTTGCGAAATCGTAGGGGTTAGGACTCAACGAAGCACCCCCGTTCCGAAGCGCCTCACCCAGAGGTTCTGAAGGGCAGGCGCTACTTGAAGATGATCGAGGCCATGTGCCTGAAGGATGGGTTCTCGCCGATCTGCTCGACGAACAGATACGGCACATGGCAGACGAGCAACAGCCAGAAGGAAGCGTGCTTGAAGCTGCCGTACTTCCAGTAGTAGAGAACGATGAGCGCCATCATCGCCGCCATGGATGGCACCGCCAGCTTGACCAGCGAGATGCCCTCCATGTTCCCCTGATTGGCCATGATGAGGCCCAGTCCGAGCAACCGCGCGAGGCCCGGCGACAGGACGAAGAAGACCGAGGCCATCAGCCATTGTACGTGGCCGGAGAGATCCTTCCGCTTGATGCAGAGAATCGCCATGCAGACACTTGCGATGAACATGCTCACCAGCAGGAGATCGATCAGTACGGCGAAGTAGGCAAACGTCGGGCTGAAGAATCCGTTCTCATCCAGCGTCCCGACATCATCGATGTTCTTGGGAATGATCGTGAGCGCGCTTCCGGCCACGACGCCCGCTACGAGCAGCGCCAGGGCGCCGAGCGCTCTGTGCCGTTGAATGTTCTTTTTGCGGACGATCAGATACGGCTGCACGACGACCAGCACGTACCAGAGTGTCGCGGAAAGGCCGTGTACATGTTGATGAAAGGTCGCAGTCGACAGCCGGAGATAGTAGCTGTAAGAAAACCCCAATAACGAGATCGCGAACGGCAGGAGCATCCAGAGGTGGAAGTTCCTGTACCGCTCATGCAGCGCGTTCGAAGTCGAGTCCATTTCTTCCTCCTCCCGCAGCGCGCTCAGGCTACGGCACGCTGCTCGACCACTCGGTGAAGTTTCCTTCCTCGAAATTGGCGGACAGGATCCAGTCGTCAGCGATCCAAAGCAGGAAGGCGCTGTCGAACTGGGTGTCGGAGAGGAACAGCGCCCCGCGGCCTTCGGGGCTCGAGCCGAGGAGCTGAGCGTCGCTCCACGCCGGGTCGCCGTCGGAGAGGTGCTGGAAGTCCTCGCCGTCGGCGATGCGGCGGCGGAAGAGCTCGTTGCGGTCGGGGTCGTCGGGGTTCGCTTCATAGAGGACGTCGCGGCTGTCGGCGGTGATCGTCCAGTCGTCGACGTCGGCATCGGGGTTGGAAAAGAGCTCGTCAGTGAGAAACTGGCGACTGCCGGAGCCGTCGAGGGCGTGGCTGAAGAGCCAGTGTTTGTCGGCGAAGACCAGATCCCCGCGAAAGACCGCACGCGAGCTGTCAGGCGCGATCTGGAAGTCCAGAACGTCGTCAGGAGTGATGAGGCCCGCGGAGAGGTTTTCTGCCGTCTCCGGAGCGGCGTCGCGCGCGGCGCTCCAGAGCTCGATCTTGTCGTCCGTGACCAGATCGCCCAGGAAGACGACGAATTCGCTGTCGGGGCTGATCTCGTAGTCGCCGATGCCGACGTCGCCGCCGGCGACCGGGTCCGGATGGACCTTGACGGCAGAGGCGGCCGGGCCGGCGATCGGCACCCGCCAGAGCTCCGAGGCGCCATCGGTCTCGAGGTCACCGTGCATCACCAGCCAGGTGCTGTCGGGGCTGATGACGAAAGGGTCGGCATTGTGTAGCGTGCCGCCGGCGACCGGCGTCGGGTTGAGACGTACCGCGTCGCCGAAGGAGCCGTCGATCGGCACGCTCCAGATCTCCCGCCGCTCATCGACCCGCAGGTCGCCGAAGAAGACGACATAGGCGCCGTCGGAGGTGATCTCGAGGTGGTTGGTGTGCACGTCGCCACCGGCGACGACGGATGGATTGAGCTTGCGCGAGCTCGACGCGGGCCCGGCGATGGGGACGCTCCAGAGCTCCGTCTGCGAGGCCGTGCTGAACGTACCGGTGTAGACGACGCGCGCGCTGTCGGAGCTGATGTGGATCGAGCTGGAGGTCGTGGTGCCGGCGGCGATGGAGGTGGTGAGGCGCACGGCAGAGGCGGACGGTCCGGCGATCGGCACGGTCCAGTACTCGAGGCGGTCGACCTGCGTGAGGTCGCCGGCGAACACGACGCGGGTCGAGTCGGGCGAGATCTGGAACTCGACGACCTCGCCGTTCGCGACCGGCGCTGGACTGAGATGGATGGAAGAGCCGGTAGGACCGGCGATCGGCGCGCTCGAAAGCTCGTTGATGCCGGGGACCTCGAAGTCGCCGTAGGTGACGACCCGGCTCGAGTCGGGCGAGATCGCGTAGTCGACCACGCCGTCGCCGTCGGTCCAGTCCGGGCTGAGGCGAGCCGTGACGGCAGGGCCGGCGATCGGGACGCTCCGCAGCTCGCGGACGCCGTTCGAGAGGAGCTCGGCCTCGTAGACGACGTAGCGCGAGTCGGCTGAGATGAGAAAGGAGACGACCTCCGCGGCGGGCGCGGCGGCCGACAGCGAGTGTCCCTCGCTGCCGTCACGGCGGATGGCGTAGAGCTCGTAGAGGCCGTCCGTTTGAAGGTCCCAGAGGACGATCGCCCATTCCCCGTCCGGCGTCAGCCGGGAGTCGTCCGTAGCGTCCGTAGTCGGGCTCCCCGGACCGCCGAGGCGGGTGTTGACGGCCTCGGACCGCGCGGGGGCTGGGGCCAGTGCGCCGGCGATGGCGAGAGTGAGGCAGAGCACGGCGGATGGGGCGATGGGGCGCATGTCGAGATCTCCTGCTTTCACCAGGGAGAACGGAGGGTGGCGGTGAAGGGAGACATCGCGGCGAGGCGGACGCCTTGATCGCAGGCTAGACTTCAGATGGCACCCATTCGATGTCGAATCCGTTCTCGAGAGTCAAGGGAGGTCGATCATGAAGCGTTCCGAAACCGTTCGCGTCCTGTGTCTCGCCGCCGGCCTCGCCGCGCAGTCCGCTCTCTTGCAGGCCCAGATCGAGGTCATTCCGGAGTCGGAGCTCTCTCCGGGTGCCAAGTTCGCAGTGGCGATCGAGGACGACGATCTCGACAAGGTGCAGGCCCTCCTCGATTCGGGCCTGTCCGCCGACACCCACATCGACTACGGCGAGAACTTCGAGACGCCGCTCATGAAGGCGGCGCGTTCGGGGACGCTCGAGATCGCGCGTCTCCTCCTCGCCCGCGGCGCCGATGTCAACATCCAGGACAACGAGCAGGCGACGGCGCTCGAGGCGGCGATCAGCCGCGACCAGACGGCGATGGTGGCGCTTCTCCTCGAGAAGGGGGCCAATCCGAACACGGTCAACAAGTACATGCAGTCGGCGCTGTCGAACGCCGCAGCTGCCGGCAACCTCGAGGTCACCGAGATGCTGCTCAAGGCGAAAGCGAAACCTGAGCTCCCGGGCCTCGTCCTGACGCCGATGATGTTCGGCGCCTTCGCCGGCAACACCGATCTCATCCGGCTCCTGGTGCGCTACGGCGCCAACGTCAACTACGCCTCGAAGGAGACCGGTCAGAGCGCCCTCACCAGCGCCATCACCGCCGGAAAGCCCGAAGTTGTCTCGGTCCTCATCGAGCTCGGGGCGAACGTCAACCAGAAGGCGCCGGACGGCGACACACCGCTCAAGATGGCCAGGAACGGCGACCAGGACGATGTCGTCGCGATGCTCAAGGCGGCCGGTGCGAAAGAGTAGGAAGTCCGCCGCCGCACGTTCCGCTGCGCTCGCAGTGATATTGGCGGGCCTCTTCTCGGTCACCGCCCGAGCCCAGGACACTCCGCCCGACGTCGCCGGCGGTGATGAACCGGCCGCCTCCGGCGTTGACGGAGGACTGGCCGAATCCGGTGGCAGAGAAGACGCCGCCTCCGGTGGTGAAGATCTAGTCGCGTCCGGCGCTGATGGGCCGGCCGCCTCCGGCGGTGACGGACAGGCCGCCTCCGGCGGCGGGGCCGAGGGCTGGCTCGAGGTGGCGAGGGAGCGCACGGTGCTGCGCTACGCCTATGTGCTCGGGGAATCGGGCGACGGGGCGAGCGGCGAGCTGCGGGTGGTGCTCGCCGACCGCGAGCTCACGGAGGAGGCGCTCGCGAGCGCCGCGGAGCGCGATGCGCTCGCCGCTCGCGACGAGGCGCGATCGCTCGTCGCCGGCCTGCCAGGGGATGGCGGGGAGATCGAGGTCTGGTTTCACCATCCGCGCCTGCCGCGCGGGATCTCGCTGCGTGGCCTGGCGCATTTCACCCCCGAGAGCGAGAGCGTCGCGCGGCTCGAAGGTCGCCTGGTGCTCTCGGGTGAAGGGATGAACTTCGAGGCCTGGTTCTCGGCCCCGATCCTGCGCCGGGAGACCGGCGACTGGCCGGAGATCGCCGCCGATGAGCGGACTCTGCCGCCCGAGCGCTCTTTCGACGAGGTACTCCGCGACGGCACCGGCGACGAGATCGACGCCGCGCTCGCGCTCTCGCCCGACCTGGAGAAAGTCGGCGGGATCGGAGGCGCGGGCGGCATGAGCGCGCTGGCGATCGCCGCCGACGCCGGGAACCTCGCCGCGATCACCCGCCTGCTCGCGGCCGGAGCGGCGCCGGACTACCGCGCCGACCGCTCGGCAATGTCGCCGCTGATGCTCGCCGCCGGAAGGCCGCATCCCGAAGTCGTACAGGCCCTCCTCGCCGCCGGCGCCAACCCGAAGCTCCGCACCTCGTCCGCCTTCACCCCGCTCTACCACGCCGTCCTCGAGGGCCAAGTCGAGAACGCCCGCCTCCTGATCGAAGCCGGCGCCGACCTCCCCCGCGACCGCGACCTCCTCCTCACCACCGCGCGCGAAAAAGGCAACGCCGCCATGACGAGCTTGTTGGAGAGCGCGGCGGCGCCGCCGGCTCCGTAGCGTTGGAGGGGTGCGGCTCGCCGCTCGCCCGCCGCCGGGAATCTCCGGATGGGCCGCGCGGGCGACGCATGCGTCGCCCCTACAAATGCAGATACGTGAGCGGCGTAGCGCGCAGCGAAACGCAGCGGTCGCGCTCTATCCCTCCGAGGTTCGGAACGGAATTTCCAAGTGTTCCGTAGGGGCGACGCATGCGTCGCCCGCGGAAATCAGCGGAACCGCGAGCGATCGAGGCCGGGGATGACCCGCAGGGCGTTTTCGTAGTAGAGCTTGCGCAGGACTTCGTCGGGGAGGGCGAGGCCGTAGAGCTTCCAGAAGGCGTGGCGGCGGCGGTAGTAGGGGAAGTAGTCGTCGGCGGTTTCGAGGACGCGGAAGTAGGGTGGGTACTCGGACGGCTCCCACGAGTCCTTGCCGAACATCACGCGGTCCTGGTATTTCACCAGCCAGTCGTGCGCGAAGCGCGGCTGGCGGCCGAGCTCGGCGAGCACGGCGCCAATCTCGGTCATCACGTTCGGCGCCTCGTCCATGAGCTTGCCGAGCCGCCCGAGGTCGTTGCCGAGCCAGCCCAAGTGCGCGTTGATGAAGGTCGTCTTCGGGTTGGCGCGGAAGAGGTTGTGCTGTTCGCTGATGAGCTGCTCCCACGGCGTGTTCTCCGCCGGGTCGCGCCAGCGGCCGGGGATCTCGATCATCTCGTAGAGGCGCTCGTTGTCCTTGTCCCTGGGCTGCCAGAACGGCGCCGGATCGGCGGTGTGGATCAGCACCGGCACGCCGCGCCGCGCGCAGGCCGCCCAGATCGGCGCGAGGCGCGGGTCGTCGACCGCGATGCGCTTGCCGGCGACGTCCACCGTGTCCATCCCCAGGCCCTTGTAGATCTTCAAGCCGCGCGCGCCGGCCGCGATGTCGGCCTCGAGCTCAGCGACCGCTGCCGCCGGCCAGTCGGCGGCGCCGACGCGCGAGAAGTCGACGTTGGTGAAGTGGACGAGCCTTCCGGGAGCGAGCCGCTCGGTGAGCGCCATCGCGTCACGCATGTACTGCGGCGCCTTGAGGGCGAAGCGCGGCTGGCCGTCCGGGCCGGTCGTGCGTTCGAAGCCGCGGCCCGAGAGGTTCACCATCACCGCCATGTTCAGCTTGTCCATCTCCTCGACGAGCGTCCGCACCTCGGCTTCGGTGAGGCCGAACTGGTGCGAGTGGACGTCAACGAACGGGAACTTCGCCCGCGGCACCGGATGCTCGGAGACTTTGAGCGTCGACGGCGGGTCGTACTGCATGAACGAGAGCTGCGCCGGGTCGTCGGAGGGGGCCGGAGGGTTGGCCCCCTGTTGGGCCGGCAGGTGGGCGGCGGAGAGGACGAGCAGAAGCCAGATCTGCGAGGTGCGCATGAGGGAGATCCTACCTGCGGATCTTCAGAGCAGCCGTTCGAGCTCGTCGCAGGCGGAAGCGACGCCCGTCTCGGCGGCGATCTGCGCGCCGAGGAGACGCGCGCGGCCGGCGGCCGTCGCGTCGGCAAGCAGAGCGGCGAGCGCGCGCTCCGCGCGCCGCGCGGAGTAGCGCTCCGCAGGAAGGACCCGGGCGACGCCGAGCCGCGCGAGGCGGTGGGCGTTGTCGGGTTGGTCGTGGCAGTGCGGGACGACCAGCATCGGTCGTCCGGAGCGCAGAGCCTCCGCCGAGGTGCCGACACCTCCCTGGTGGACCACGAGCTCTGCCCGGGCGAAGAGCGCGGCATGCGGCGCGTACGGTACCGCCAGCAGTCTCTCCGACAGCGCGCGGCGCGGAAGATTCGCCGGGTCGGTGCCGACGAGCAGCACGGCCCGCAGTCCGAGACGCTCGACCGCCGTGATGCTGTGCTCGTAGAAGGCTCCGGCCGCACCGACCGCCGCCGAGCCGAGCGTGAAGACCACCGGCGGCGGCCCGGCCGCGAGGAAGCGCTCGAGCTCGGCCGTCAAAGCCTGCGGATCGGCGAGGAAGGGAAAACCCACGGCCTGGGTGTTCTGCGGCCAGTCGGCCTGCCGCGGACCGAAGCGCGGTGAAAAAAGCGCCAGAACCAGATGGGGTGAGTGCTGGCCGTGGAGGATCGGATTGGCACCGGGTGCGAGGCCGAGCTCCGCTTCGAGCTCGCGATAAGGCGCGAGCCAGCGGCTGAGCATGAAGTCGGCGAGGCGCAGGACGACCCGCTGGCCGCGAGGGCCGAGCCGGGCGAGGCTGTGCTCGAACGGGACGCCCGAGAAGATCGCCGGATCGGTGGTCGAGAACAGGCTGAGTGGCGAGAGTACGGTGGAGACCCAGGGCCGTCCGGCGGCTCGGGCGAGGAGCTGGGCGCCCAGGGCAAGCGGATGGGTCACCATCAGATCCGCGGCGGCGGCCGCCGGACGCAGGTCGTCGAAAGCGGTTCGCAGATGCCCGAGGGTCATCTCGCGCAGCACGTACTCCGGACCGCGACGCTTGTGCATCGCCCGCTTGAGCTGCACGGGATCGGTCGGGTCGAAGTCGGGTCCGATCGGATGAAACCCGAGCCCCGCCGCCGTCACGCGCGACGCGTAGTGGCGCAAAGTGGCGACCGCCACCCGATGCCCCCGCGTCCGGAGCTCCCGGCCGAGGGCGAGGTACGGGTAGAGGTCGCCGAGCGACCCGAAAGTGTTGAGGAGAATCCCGGCGATGGAGGGCCTCAGTCCGGCGGGTTCATGTTCGGCATCATCATGCCGGGAGCCATGAGCTCGGTCTCGGTGTAGCCGGGGGGAATGGCGAAGACCGAGGCCGGGACCTTCTCCTCGGAGAGCTCGGTGACGATGAAGGTCGTCGTCTGCGGGCCCGCGGCGTTCTGCTTGTCGGCCGACTTCTGCATCATCTTGGCCATCATGCCGCTGCCGGTCGCCTTGCTCTGGCTCTTGGCGACCGTCACGCGCTTGAGCGGGAAGCCGGTTTGCGTCTTTTTTGCCGCCTCGACGATTTTCTGGAAGTTCTCCGGCAGCGAGCCGGCCGAACCCATCTGTTCGAAGGAACGCATGATCTTGGGATCGATCGCGATGTCGGCGACCCAGACATCCTCGGTCTGGTCGGTGGCGACCTCCATGCTCATGCCCATCGGCAACGCCATGCCGATGGTGTACCGGGTGCGCCAACGGAAGTGCTTCGTTGGTCGGCCGAGCATCGTGCCTCCGTCCTCTTCGAGGAGCTTCTCGACGATCGGATCGGGGTAGGTCTTGGGGCTCTCCTGTGGCTCCTGGCCGCCCATCATCTGCCCCGCGGCGCTCATCATCTGGCCGATGTCGAGGCTGGCATAGGACTTTTCCTTGGGATTCACCAGGATCATGGCGTCGGCGTCCGGCTGGATCAGGATGTAGCTGCCCTCACCCAGGATGGGATTCCCCGACGAGAGGATCTCCATCTTCGCCCCGCCGGTGTCGATCGAAGTGCGGATCTTCATGTTCTGGAACTCGGCCGCTTCGCCTTCGCCGCGCACCTCCTGCATGAAGACGAGACCGGCGGTGGCCGGCCCGGTCGTCGTCGCGAGGATGCCGAGGCCGGCGAGAGCGAAAGCTGCGAGGCGGTTTTGCGGGCAGGGAATCTTCATGGAAAGGGTCTCCTTGGAAGGTCGTCCCAGCGATTCTACGCGCACAGGGGAGACGGTTTCCTCGGACCCTCGAGCGGGGTCTAAGATGATCACCATGCGCTCCCCGATCGCCTCGACCCTGCTTCTCGCCGGCGCGCTCGCGCTCGTTGCCCCTTCCTGCCAGCAGCTGCAGGCGGGATCCTCTTCCTCTGCTCCGGGGGCCACGACACGCCCCGAAGGGGCGAAACCCAAGGTGCCCGCGACCGTGAACCCGACCGCAGCATGGAAAGAGATCGACCGGCTGCTCGACGAGCAGAAGCTGTCGGAGGCCGCCGACCGCCTCGAGCCTTTGGTCGAGAGCGCTCGCGCCACCGGCGACGAGGCGAACTGGGCAAGAGCACTGGTGCGCCAGTCGCAAGTGCGGACCTCCCTGGGCGGTCTCGAGACCGCGGTCGAGGAGATGAAGGCCCAACCCTGGCCCCCCGGGTCGGTCGCCCGCGCCGCGGTCGAGCTCTACTACGCCCATGCCCTGCTCGAGTACCTCTCGGGCTACGACTGGGAGATCCGGCAACGCGAGCGCGTGGTGTCGGACGAGAAGGTCGACCTCAAGGCGTGGACCGCCGAGCAGATCGCCGCCGAAGCCGAGCGGAGCTTTCTTGCGGTCTGGGAACGCCGCGCGGAGCTGGGCGACGTCGCGGTTGGCGACTTTCCCTACCTCGCGGCGAACGACTATCCGAAGGGCATCCGCAGCTCGTTGCGCGACGCCCTGACCTATCTCTTCGTCGACCGGCTGCTCGCCGACTCGAGCTTCTGGTCGGCCAGCGAGGCGAACGACGCCTGGCAGCTCGATCTCGGCAATCTCCTCGCCGACGAACCCCAGGTGCCGGCTGTGTCCGGGGCCGTTCCTTCGGTTCATCCAGTGCTGCGCGGCGCCGCCGTGCTCGCCGACCTCGAGCGCTGGCACCGTGGCCGCAAGGAGCCCGGGGCCGAGCTCGAGGCGCGCCTCGCGCGCCATCGTCTGCTCGCCTTGCATCGCACCTCGGAGAGCGATCAGGCGCGCCTGCGCGCCGATCTCGAGAAGCGCCTGCCCGCCTACCGCAACGACCCCTGGTGGGCGGTCGGCATGGCCGAGCTCGCCGGCGCGGTCGACAGCGCCGCGAGCGACCCGGAGCACCGCATTCGCGCCCGCGAGCTCGCCCTGGCGGGCGAGAAGGCCTACCCGGGGAGCCGCGGGGCCCAGCTCTGCCGCGAGCTGCGGGCACAGATCGAGGCCCCCGACTTCGCGCTCCAGATGATGGCCGTCGACAGTGCCGGACGCCGTTCGATCGAGATCTCGCACCGGAATCTCCGAGAGCTCCATCTGCGCGCCTACCCGGTCGATCTCGCGGCGCAGCTCGCCCGCAAGGAGTTCCGCGGTCTCTTTCCGAACGACGACCGCGAGATCGAACGGCTGATCTCGGGCGGCGAGCCCGCGGCCGCCTGGAGTGTCGCGTTGCCGAAGACGGCGGATTTCCTGACCCACCGGACGTTCGCGGCGCCGCCGCTCACGAGGTCCGGCCTCTACCTCATCGTCGCCTCGGCGGAGCGCTCGTTCGCCAAGCCAGGCAATCGCCGCGTGGCACTGCCGTTCACCCTGTCGGGTCTCGTCCTGCTGGAGGAGAGTGCGAGCTTCCCCTGGGAGGTGCGGCTCGTCGAGGGGAGCGACGGCCGGGCGGCGGCCGGAGTCGAGGTTGCGCTCTACCGCAATACCTGGCGCGAGGCGCCGACGCGCATCAGCGCCGTGCGCACCGACGCCGCCGGCCGCGCGACGTTCGCCTTTCCCGGCGAGAGCGGCTACTCCAACTTCCTGGTGGTCGCGCGGCGCGGCGACGACAGCGCCGTGGCGCAGCGCTACGGGGGCCAGCCCCAGCCCGGGACGAGCCCGTACACGAGCTCCCTCCTCTTCACCGACCGGGCGATCTACCGGCCCGAGCAGAAGCTCTACTGGAAGGTCCTGGCCTACGAGAGCGGCCGCGGCCGCGGCGAGCTCACGCCGGCGCCGGAGACGCCGGTCGAAGTCTCGCTCACCGATCCCAACGGCGAGACGGTGGCGGCGGTCACCGTCACGACGAATCGCTTTGGCACGGCGGCGGGTGAATTTCTGATTCCCGCCGGCAGGCTCCTCGGCGAATGGACAATCGAGAGCTCGCTCGACGGCGAGACCGCGGTGCGCGTCGAGGAGTACAAGCGCCCGACGTTCGAGGTCGAGGTCGACGCTCCGGCGCGCGAGCTGCGCCTCAACCGGCCGGCCGAGCTCAGTGGCGAGGCACGCTACTACTTCGGCCTGCCGGTCACCTCCGGTCGCGTCGCCTGGCGGGTGACTCGCCAGCCGGAGCTTCCCTGGTGGTGGCGCTTCTGGGGCTTCGCCGGCGGCTCCACCGAGGCGCAGGCGATCGCGAGCGGCACGACGGTGCTCGCTGCGGACGGCCGGTTCCAGATCGCGTTCACCCCGGCGGCGGACGAAAGCGACAAGGCGAAGGGCTTCACCTATCTCTATCGCCTCGAGGCCGACATCACCGACGACGGCGGCGAGACGCGCACCGGCGAGCGCACGGTGCGGCTCGGCTGGGCGGCGGTCGAAGCGCTCGCCGCGAAGCCGGCCGACCTCGTGGTCGAGAATCGGCCGTTCGAGATCTCGATCCGCCGCCAGGACCTGGACGGCGCGCCACGCCCCGGAGACGGCAAGTGGCGGCTGCTGCGCCTGGAGGCGCCGGCCGCCGGGATGCTACCGGCCGATCTCCCGCTGCGTCCGGCCGATTCTCCGGCCGAATCTGCCGATCGCTTTGCGACCCCGGGCGACCGGCTGCGCCCGCGCTGGACCGGTGCCAGAGCGACGGCACAGGCGCTCGCCCTTTTCGCCGACGGCCAGGAGGTCGCGAGCGGCGACCTGCGGCACGATGCCTCCGGCAGCGGCAAGATCCCGTTCGCCAAGCTCGGCGCGGGCGCCTACCGCCTGCGCTACGAGACGCGCGACAGCTTCGGCGAGACCGGGCGCACGCAGCTCGATTTCGTCGTCGCCGGCCGCGTGACGCCGCTCGCTCTCGCCGCCGACCTCGCCTTCGATCGCGCCTCCGCTGAGCCGGGCCAGTCCGTTCGGCTCTGGTTCCACTCGGGGTTGAAGGACGCACCGGCCGAGCTCGAGCTGCTGCGCGGCGTGGAGCGTGTCTGGCGCCGCAGCGTGACGCTCTCCGGTTCGCAGTGGATCGATCTGCCGGTGGCCGAAGCGGACCGCGGTGGGCTGGCGGCGCGGCTAACCCTGGTGGCCGACCACCAGTTCGTCTCCCAGAGCGCCGCGCTCGAGGTGCCGTGGAAGAACAAGGAGCTCACGGTCGAGTTCGCGACCTTCCGCGACCGGCTGACGCCCGGAGCGCGCGAGACGTTCCGCATCACCGTGAAGGACGCCCAGGGCCGACCGGTCGAGGCCGGCGCGGCGGAGCTCCTGGCCTCGATGCACGACCGGAGCCTCGATCTCTTCGCCCCGTTCGCAGCGCCGCGCCCGCTGGGCCTGTTCCCCACCGGCGCTTACTTTCCGCCGCTCTCGTCGAATCTCGGGGCCATCGGTCCGCTCTGGCAGCGCGACGAATCGTGGGTGAAGTGGGCTGCGGTGGACGAGCTTTCGGGCGACGCCTTCGTCGAGATCTCGCCCTGGGGGATCGGTGGCCCCGGCAGCGGCCGCGGTGGGCCGATGCGCAGAATGCAGAAGGGTGGCGTCGCCATGATGGCGATGATGGCCGAAGGCGCGGTGCCGGCACCGGCTGCGGCGCCGGCACCGCAGGGCGTGGCGGACGTCGGCGGAGTCGCCGAGACGATCGCGGTCACCGGCGATGCGGCGAGCGAGGAGCCGGCAGCGGTCGCCCTGCGCGCGAACTTCGCCGAGACCGCCTTCTGGCAGCCGCAGCTGCTGACCGGCGCCGACGGCTCGGCGGCGATCGAGTTCACCGTCCCCGATTCGGTCACCTCGTGGCGGGTGTGGGTCGCCGCGCTCTCGCAGACGCTCGCCTCGGGCTACGTCGAGAAGAGCGCCGAATCGGTGAAAGAGCTGATGATCCGCCCCTACCTGCCGCGCTTCCTGCGCGAGGGCGACGTCGCTCAGCTCAAGGTGGTCGTCAACAGCGCCGGAGAGTCGGTGCTCGCCGGCGAGGCGACGCTCGAGATCACCGATCCCGAGACGAACGCCTCGCTGCTCGCGGAATTCGGCCTCACCGCGGCGACCGCGAAGCAGCCGTTCCGGGTCGAACCCGGCAAGGGGGTCGACCTCACCTTCCCGCTCACCGCACCCCGCCGTGTCGGTCCGACGGCGTTCAAGATCGTCGCGCGCGCCGGCAACCTCTCGGACGGCGAGCTCCGTCCGCTGCCGCTCCTGCCGTCGCGCATCCATCTCGCGCAGTCGCGTTTCGTGACCCTGAAGGGCGCCGAGCGCCGCGAGATGACCTTCGACGACATGAAGAAGAACGACCCGACGCGCATCGACGAGCAGATGGTCGTCACCGTGGACGGGCAGCTCTTCTATTCGATGCTCGACGCGCTGCCCTATCTCGTCGAGTATCCCTACGAGTGCACCGAGCAGACGATGAACCGGTTCGTTTCGACCGGCATGATGTCGAGCCTCTTCGAGCAGTACCCCGCGGCGGCACGTGCGGCCAAGGAGATGGCCGAGCGCGAGACTCCGCTGGAGCGTTTCGATACCCCGCAAGGGGGGGATCCCAACCTCAAGATGGCGCTCGAAGAGACCCCATGGCTGCGCGAGTCGCGCGGCGGCGACAAGGGCGACCGGGAGTTTCTGCGCGTCCTCGACCCGGCGGTGGCGCGCGCCCAGCGCGACTCTGCCCTGACCAAGCTCGAGCAGGCCCAGCTTCCCAACGGCGGCTTCCCCTGGTTCGCCGGCGGACCGGCCTCGCCCTACATGACGCTCTATCTCATGGGCGGCATGGC